>JALERP010000032.1 GCA_022764085.1 Prevotella sp. | reverse complement strand
GATTTCATCTGCCCGAAGGCTCTGTGTTCTCCGTCGCTTGCGACCTACTCTATATAAACAAAAATCTCTTTTCCTCTTTATCTCTGTGGTTTAAATAAACCCCTTATACATTGGGAATTATCACTTCAGAAAGTTGAGTTTTTAATTTTAAACACAAAGACACAAAGGAACAAAGTTTTATTCTGGATACAAAGGTTACAAGCGACTTGAAAGTCGCCACAAAGCCTTCCGGATTGATAACTTTGGACTGTCGGGATGAAAACTCTGTGTCCTTAGTAAAAGCAGCTTTAGCTGCTCTCTGTATCTTCCGCTCCCGAAAAAAACTTTGTGTCTCTGTGTCTCTGTGTTTAAAAAATACTTGCGAAAATAAAATTCTTAATTTTTAATTCTTAATTCAAGACTTATGACTAAAGAAAACAAGACGAGGTTGATCAGATTTTTGTGGAACCTGGCATCGGCAATCCTCGCAGCCGTGGGTACCGCACTTGGAGTCAGTTGCGCTGTGGCGTAGATGCGTAGATGCGATAGACTTTTAGGCATGAAAGCCTCCTTAATCCTATGGGATTTACCCCGTGCATTAACCGTGCACGGGGTATTTTATTAAAATAAGGTGAAAATGTTTGGATATATCATATTTTATTTGTACCTTTGCACCCGCATTTCAGAAATGAAAAGCATGCCCAAGGGCAATTTCTCAGAAAAGAACATTATATAGACATAGAAAAGAAGAAATGATTACAGTCACAAATCTTGCAATTCAGTTTGGTAAGAAAGTCCTATACAAGGACGTGAATCTCAAGTTTACAAGTGGTAATATCTACGGAGTAATCGGTGCCAACGGTGCCGGCAAGTCAACACTGCTGCGCGCAATCAGCGGCGAATTGGAGCCCAACAAGGGTACGGTGGAGATGGCACCGGGAGAGCGCCTCTCGGTGTTGGAGCAGGACCACTTCAAGTATGACCAGTACAGCGTGCGCGACACGGTGCTTATGGGACACCAGCCCCTGTGGCAGAACATGAAGGAGCGCGAGGCCCTGTATATGAAGGAGGACTTCAACGAGGAGGACGGCATCAAGGTGGCGGAACTCGAGGACAAATTTGCGCAGATGGACGGTTGGAACGCAGAGAGCGACGCCGACCAGATGCTCTCGAACCTCGGAATCATGGACGACAAGCACGACAAGATGATGAGCGAACTGTCGAACAACGAGAAGGTGCGCGTGATGCTCGCAAAGGCTCTCTTCGGACATCCCGACAACCTGCTGCTCGACGAGCCTACCAACGACCTCGACCTAGACACCGTGATGTGGCTTGAGGAATACCTCAGCAACGTGGAACAGACGGTGCTCGTGGTGAGCCACGACCGTCACTTCCTCGACGCCGTATCCACACAGACCGTGGACATCGACTTCGGCAAGGTGACCGTCTTCTCGGGCAACTACTCTTTCTGGTATGAGAGTTCGCAGCTCGCCTTGCGACAGGCGCAGAACCAGCGACAGAAGGCCGAGGAGAAACGCAAGGAACTGGAGGAGTTCATACGCCGTTTCTCTGCAAATGTGGCAAAGAGCAAGCAGACAACATCGCGTAAGAAGATGCTTGAGAAACTGAATGTAGAGGAAATACGCCCGTCATCGCGCAAGTATCCGGGCATCATCTTCCAGATGGAGCGCGAACCGGGAACGCAGATCCTCGAGGTGGAGGGACTGAAGGCTGTCGAGCCGGACGGAACGGTGCTCTTCGACAATGTGAACTTCACCATCGAGAAGGGACAGAAGACCGTCTTCCTCAGCCACAACCCCAAGGCGATGACTGCCCTCTTCGAGATTATCAACGGCAACCGCAAGGCCGATGCCGGCGAATACAAGTGGGGAGTGACCATCACCACGGCATACCTGCCGCTTGACAACACCGAATTCTTCCAGAGCGAGCTTAACCTCGTTGACTGGCTCAGCCAGTTCGGCAAGGGCAACGAGGTGCAGATGAAGAGCTTCCTCGGACGAATGCTCTTCAAGGACGAGGACGTGATGAAGAAGGTGAACGTGCTCAGCGGAGGCGAGAAGATGAGATGTATGATTGCCAGGATGCAGCTCAAAAACGCCAACTGCCTCATTCTCGACACTCCTACCAACCATCTCGACCTGGAGAGCATCCAGGCATTCAACAACAACCTTATGCAGTTTAAGGGCAATATCCTCTTTGCCAGCCATGACCACGAATTTATACAGACAGTGGCTGACAGGATTATCGAGCTGACGCCCAGCGGCACTATCGACAAACTGATGGAGTACGACCAGTACATCTACGACGAGAGTATCAAGGAGCAGAAGGCAAAAATGTACGGAAATGCAAAATAGGCACGGTTTTTGTATATAAGGGGATATGAAAATAAAATTTTGGAAGAATATGAATAAGAAAGACATTAATATCGACGAACTGACAGATTGTCAGAACAACGCCGCCGGCGCAGGAACTGAAAACGAAAGCGCCTCTGGTAACTCGGGAAGTACTGACGAAAACGCTTCTGAAAATAACGGCAATGCCGAGGAAAGCGTCTCCGAAAATAACGATAATTCCGAAACGTCAGAAAATGCCGATTCTGCCACCGGCGAGGAGAAGTCGCCATTGGAAGAGGCTCAGGAGCAAATAGCTGAACTGAAGGACAAATATCTCCGCTCAGTGGCTGAATTCGACAACTACCGCAAGCGCACGCTCAAGGAGAAGGCAGAACTGATACTTAATGGCAGTGAGAAGGCTGTAGGGGCAGTGCTGCCAGTGCTCGACGATATGGAAAGGGCTATCGCCAATGGTGAGAAAACAGAAGATGTGCAGGTGCTGCGTGATGGTATGGCTTTGATTTACACCAAGTTCAAGAAGGTTCTTGAAAGTCTTGGTGTAAAGGAGATTGAGACTGCCGACGCGGATTTCAACACTGATGTGCATGAGGCTATCGCTATGGTGCCTGGCATGGGTGACGACAAGAAGGGCAAGGTGCTCGACTGCGTGCAGAAGGGTTACACCATCAACGACAAGGTGATTAGACATGCCAAAGTGGCGGTGGGACAGTAAATTTTTAATTAAGAATTAAGAATTAAGAGTAAAGGATTCATAATTAAGAATTAATGGCAAAGAGAGATTATTATGAGGTGCTTGGCGTTGACAAGAGTGCCTCGGAGGACGAGATAAAGAAGGCTTATCGCAAGATAGCCATCAAATACCACCCCGACCGCAACCCCGGCAATAAGGAAGCCGAGGAGAAATTCAAGGAGGCAGCCGAGGCTTACGACGTGCTGCATGACCCTCAGAAGCGTCAGCAATACGACCAGTTCGGATTCAACGGCCCCGGCGCAGGCTTCGGCGGCGGAGGTTTCGGCGGCGGTGCAAGCATGAACATGGATGACATCTTCTCGATGTTCGGCGACATCTTCGGCGGTCATGCCGGCTTCGGTGGAGGTTTCGGCGGCTTTGGTGGAGGAGGCCGGCAGGCCCGTCCGCAACAGCACCGCGGCAATGACCTCCGCCTGAAGGTAAGGCTGACACTCAGTGAGGTGGCCACGGGAGTGACCAAGAAGTTCAAGGTGAAGAAGGACATCACATGCAGCCACTGCAATGGCAGCGGAGCCGAGGCAGGCAGCGGCATGGAGACATGCCAGACATGCCATGGCTCGGGTGTCATCACCCACACCACGCAGAGCATCTTCGGAATGATGCAGACACAGGGCGTATGCCCAACATGCGGTGGCGAGGGCAAGGTCATAAAGAACAAGTGCAAGGAATGTGGCGGCACGGGAGTTGTCAAAGGCGAGGAGGTTGTTGAAATCAACATACCTGCCGGAGTGGCTGAGGGCATGATTGTGAATGTGCCCGGAAAGGGCAATGCCGGACGCCGCAACGGTATCAACGGTGACATACAGGTGCTTATTGAGGAAGAGCCTAACGATACATTCGTCAGAGACGGTAACAACCTTATCTACAACCTGTTGCTCGACTTCCCGACAGCCGCGTTGGGCGGTGAGGTTGAGGTGCCCACCATCTCGGGCGGCAAGGTGAGGATGAAAGTTGAACCAGGCACTCAGCCTGGAAAGACACTCCGCCTCAGGGGCAAGGGACTGCCCGCAGTGCAGGGCTACGGCAGAGGCAATGGCGACCTGATTGTCAACATCAGCGTGTATGTGCCGAAGACCCTCAGCAGAGATGAGCGCAAGGCCATCGAGGCTATGAAGGGCAGTGACAACTTCAATGGCGACTCGGTCACCAAGCAGTCGATATTCCAGAAGTTCAGGAACTATTTCAATTAATCACTCAACTTTCGCAAGTAAGGATAATAGTTGGTAGTTAAGGAGTTAAGGAGTTAAGGAGTTAAGCCAAATGTTGTTGCGCTTATATCCAATGCTCAATACTAATGGCTTTTTTCGCTTCGCTCAAGGAAACTTCTCCCAGCGACCAACGGGAGCGATAACTCCTTAACTCCTTAACTTCCAAAAAGTTGAGCACATGCGAAACTTAAATAAATAAAAATTTTAGAATGAGTAATTTAAATAATAATAACGACAAGGGGCCGGACATGAAGATGCCGAAGTTCAATATGAACTGGATATATCTTCTGATGATGGTGGTGTTGGGAGTGCTGTATTTCACAAGCGGCAACAGCAACTCCAGCGTCAAGACAGAGGCATCCTATACACAGTTTAAGACAATGGTGCTCAAGGGATATGCCAAGAGCATCGTGGTAAACAATGAGACAAACACCTTGCAGATGTATGTCAAACCCGAACATATCCGCGACGTGTTCAAACAGGGTGTGGAGCAGACAGGCAAGGAACCGTCGGTCACTGTGGAGTACGGCAGCGTAGATCAGGTGGAGGGCTTTATTAACGAGGCTCGAAAACTGAAGAAGTTTAATGGCGATTTCAGCTATGAGAACAAACGCGACAACGACTTCCTCACGATGATAATATATAATCTTCTGCCTATCTTTATCCTTGTGGCGATATGGATGTTCTTCATGCGTCGCATGGGCGGCGGCATGGGCGGCGGAGCCGGTATATTCAGTGTGGGCAAG
>JALERP010000013.1 GCA_022764085.1 Prevotella sp. | reverse complement strand
ATAAAATGAAAAAGATATTAACAGCCTTGTTATTAGGCACAACATTAACTATGAACGCAGCAGTGAAGATTGACCGCATAGAACCAACAGACTGGTATGTAGGCATGAAGGACGCAAGCCTCCAGTTGATGGTGTATGGCGAAGGCATAAAGACTGCTGATGTCACCACCGACTATCCCGGCGCACACATCGACAGCCTCGTGCGCCTCGACTCACCCAACTATCTCTTAGTGTATATGAACCTAAAGGGCGCCCAGCCTGGCACGATGACCCTGCTCTTCCAGCAAGGCAAGCAGAAGAAAAAGGTTAACTACACCCTCAAGGCACGCGAGAAGAAAGGATATGAGCGGGAAGGATTCTCCAATGCCGACGTGCTTTATATGCTTATGCCCGACCGCTTCGCATCCGGCCGCACCGACAACGACCAAGTTAAGGGTATGCGCGCCTATAAGAATGACCGCTCCCAGCCTTCACTTCGCCACGGTGGAGACCTTGAGGGCATACGGCAGCATCTTGACTACTTCAAGGAACTTGGAGTTACTGCCCTGTGGTTTACCCCTGTGCTTGAGAATGACTCACCCGACCATGGCACACAGAGCACATACCACGGCTATGCTACAACCAACTACTACCGCGTTGACCCGCGATTTGGCTCTAATGAGGAATATCGCCAACTATGCGACGAAGCACATGAGAAAGGACTGAAAATCGTAATGGACATGATATTCAACCATAGCGGATTTGAACATCCTTGGGTGGCTGACATGCCAACAAAAGACTGGTTCAACACTCCGGAATGGCTTTTACCTGAGAACCAGGCAAAGTCCGTGGCACTTAAGACTATGGACGGCGATGCCAAGGTAAATGACAAATATCTTCAGACATCATACAAACTTACTCCCGTGGTTGACCCATACGCCAGCAAGATAGATATGCACGAAACCGTTGACGGTTGGTTCGTGCCTACAATGCCAGACCTTAATCAGCGTAATCCCCATGTAATAAAGTATCTTATTCAGAACAGTATATGGTGGATTGAAACAGTAGGTATCGACGGCATCCGCATGGACACCTATCCTTATGCAGACGCAAAGGCAATGGCACATTGGATGAAAGTAATCGGTGAGGAATATCCAAACTTCAATACCGTAGGAGAGACCTGGGTGACCGAGCCGGCATACACAGCCGCATGGCAAAAAGACTCAAAGATTGCGAAGGAAAACAGCTATCTGCCCACCGTTATGGACTTTGCCTTCTACGACCGCATCAACCAGGCAAAGAACGAGGAGACCGACGCATGGTGGAATGGTTTCAACCGTATATACAACAACTTCGTCTATGACTACCTATATCAGAAACCGTCTAACGTCATGGCTTTTCTTGAAAACCACGACACCGACCGTTTCCTTGGCGAGGGAAAGGACACCGTTGCCCTTAAACAGGCACTGGCCTTACTGCTTACCGTCAACCGCACACCTCAGCTCTATTACGGCACTGAGGTTTTAATGAATGGCACAAAGAGTGTCACCGACGGCAATGTGCGCAAGGACTTCCCCGGCGGATTCCCCGGCGACACCAAGAACTGCTTCACCCGCGAGGGCCGCACACAGGCTGAGAATGCCATGTTCGACTGGCTCAGCCGCCTGCTACACTGGCGTCAGGGCAACGATGTAATAATCAAGGGCAAGCAGACACAGTTCATCCCCTACAAGGGCATATATGTCATTGCACGCCAATATAATGGCAAGACAGTGCTCACAATACTCAACGGCAACCGCAAGCAAGCCGACATGCAGCTCGACCGCTATGCAGAGGTAATCGGCAATGCCACAGCTGCCAAGGACGTTATCACAGGCCGCACTGTAAAGCTCGACAAAAAACTCAGCCTCAAGTCGCGTCAAACACTTATTATTGAATTATAAACACAGAGACACGGAGGCACGGAGAAACTTTTTTAAGTTATCTAAAGATGAAAAGATTAATAAACTCTGTGCCTCTGTATCTCTGTGTTTAATTAAATATTTAACTTAAACTCTAAAAAAAACGAAATGACTACACTAAGTATTGTTATCGTAGCGGTCTTCTGCATCGGCTATTTCCTTATAGCCATCGAGAGCGTTACAAAAATCAACAAGGCTGCCATAGCCCTGCTGATGTTCGTGTTCTGCTGGACACTGTTTATGATCGACCCTGGCGAATATATCTCCGGGGCAGTTGGTGAAATGAAGGCACTCGCCGTAAGCGAAGTGATGGAGAAGCACCTGGGAAGTACAGCCACCACACTGTTCTTCCTCATGGGTGCCATGACTATCGTCGAACTGGTTGACCAGAACGGCGGATTCAACTTCGTGCGTGACATGCTCAAGACCCGCAGCAAGCGCAAGCTCTTGTGGCGCATAGCCTTCATGACATTCATTCTCTCTGCCGTGCTCGACAACCTCACAACGAGTATAGTTATGGTTATGATTCTGCGCAAGCTGGTGGAAAGCAAGAAAGACCGTCTCATCTATGCAGCCCTCGTGGTTATCTCAGCCAATTCCGGCGGTGCGTTCTCACCTATCGGCGATGTCACCACCATCATGCTTTGGAACAAGGGATTAGTCACTGCTGCGGGTGTCATCGTAGAGATATTCATCCCATCGCTCGTGTCTATGATAGTTCCTGCCTACATCCTCTCGTTCAGCCTCAACGGCAAGCTCGAGGTAAGCGACTTCAGCCAGAACGAACGCGTTGACAATCATCTCACCGAGGTGCAGCGCAAGACGGTGTTCTTCCTTGGCGTGGGCGGTTTGGTGTTCGTACCAATCTTCAAGACCATCACCCATCTGCCCCCGTTTGTAGGCATCCTGCTCATCCTCGGCATACTGTGGACAGTCACTGAGATTTTCTATGCCAACCTTGCCCTTCCCGAAGAGCACGGCGGTATGCAGAAGCGTGTCACCAACATGCTCTCGCGCATCGACATGAGCACCATCCTCTTCTTCCTCGGCATACTCATGGCAGTTGCATGTCTTGAGACCATCGGGGCACTTGAGCTCCTTGGCGACGGACTCAACACGACGTTCAACGGCAACCACTACCTCGTTACAGGAATCATAGGCGTACTCTCGAGCATTGTTGACAACGTTCCTCTCGTGGCAGGATGTATGGGAATGTATCCCGTAGCGGCAACAGGCGACATGGCAGTTGACGGTATTTTCTGGCAGTTGCTTGCCTATTGTGCCGGAGTGGGTGGTTCGATGCTCATCATCGGCAGTGCTGCCGGAGTGGTTGTTATGGGTCTTGAGAAGATTTCCTTCGGATGGTATATGAAGAAGATCACATGGATTGCCTTCGTGGGCTACCTCGCAGGTATCCTCATCTACTGGGCTGAAAGAACCATCTTCTTTTAATTAAGGATTAGAAAAAAAACAAAAAGTGAACACAAAAGTAAAAGGTTACTTATTAGGGTCAATAGCGGCGGCGGCCTATGGTACAAACCCGCTATTCACCCTACCCCTCTATGCGGAAGGAATGCACCCCGACTCGGTGCTTTTCTTCCGTTATCTCTTTGCGATACCTATCCTCGGACTGATGCTTCGCCAGAGGGGACGTAGTTTCAGGATTGGAAAAGGCGAGGGCATCCCGATGATTATATTAGGTATAGTATTCGCCCTTTCGTCATTAACCCTGTTCCAAAGTTACAACTACATGGACGCCGGCATTGCCTCCACCATTCTCTTCGTCTATCCCATCCTCGTGGCAGTGATAATGGCAGTGATATTCAAGGAACGGCTGGGAATAAGCACCGTAATCTGCCTCCTTATGGCTGTTGGCGGCATTGGCCTTCTTTACAAGGCGGGCGACGGCACAACCCTGTCCCTTACTGGAACACTACTCGTGATAGCCTCATCAACATCTTATGCCATATATATCGTTGCCATCAATAAGACGACCCTGAAGGATGTTGCCACACTTAAGGTTACGTTCTATGTTGTGCTTGTAGGATGGATGATGTTTGCGGTCCGTGCTTTGATGAGCGAAGGAGGCATACAGACCCCACCCGCCGACAAATGGTGGTTATGGCTATATCTGATAGCCCTGGCTGTCTTTCCTACCGCAATCTCCCTTGGCTGTACCACGGGAGCCATCCAATACATAGGCAGCACACCAACAGCCATCCTCGGTGCCCTTGAACCAGTGACTGCCGTTTTCTTTGGCGTTACAATCTTCGGCGAGCAGCTCACCCCGCGCATAGTCGTTGGTTTCGTGATGATCATCACGGCAGTAAGCATCGTTGTGGCGGGCGGCAAGATTACCACCCCCCTTGTGCGTTTCCGCAAGATGTTTCCACGGATAAGACATCAGAAATAAAATTTGCTCAACTTTTTGGAAGTGACAATTCCCAATGTGGAGGGGTTTATTTAAACCACAGAGATAAAGAGGATAAGAGTTTTGGGGCAATCAGAGTAGGTCGCAAGCGACGGAGCACACAGAGATTCCATGCGGCAAACATGATGCGCAGCTCTCTATGAGCTCTAAATGCCTTGGCATTCACCCTCTTTCATTAGTATAAATACTCTTTATCTCTTAAACTCTGTGGTTTAAAATAACTTCCGAAAGTTGAGTTTATAAGAGGTACTCCGCACACCGTGCCAACTGCGGCAGCAGTCTCGACGTGTCGCATATCGGAACTCGTAGCCCCTCACTGTTGTTGAGCGGTTTGAGCGTGTCGGTCATGGCGTTGAGGATGTCCCACTTGGTACACATCCCCGCGCCCCCCTTGCCGAAGTGTTTCACGAGCACCTTCTCCATGCAGTGGTTAATCTGCGACTGCGTAAGCGGCGGCACCTCACCCGTGCGCAACGACTTCTCAGACGTGTCAGCTTGTATGCGCAGCTGCATCAGTCCGCCGAAGATCTGCTGCATGTCGGATTCATACACGAGTTGTTCGTCGAGGCTCTGTATGATGTCAGCCCATTCGCGTTGCATCACACCCATGGCAACTTCCTCCATCCACCCCCTCACGGTAGGTCTCCACCAGTCGGGTCCTGCCAGTTCCTTCTTGTCCATGTCTATGCGGCAGTAGCCGTAGTTGGCAATGAGTTGATTGGCGCAGAGAATAGTTTGGTTACGACAGATATGGATATTAGCCCAAATTTGATACCTTATAATTATTTTCAACTATTTTTAGGGGTATTCATAGTGCTAACTAACTGTTTATCAGCAATGGCATTCTGAAAAAACTAATTGTAGTACACAGAAGTCTCGCAAAAAAGTTGTACCTTTGCACCCGTAATGCACTTCATGTCTCAGCCAAGATACAACCCGAGGACTCAGCGAGATGACTGGTACTACCGCATCAAGGAGTCTTTCCGTGACCTGACAGGCCGCGTGAGGAGCCGTATCATGCTGAACGTGGGCTTCATCGATGAGCCGCACCGCCCGGAGGACATCCGCGACATCGGCAAGTGTCTGAC
>JALERP010000199.1 GCA_022764085.1 Prevotella sp. | reverse complement strand
TTACGGAATATTACGAGAAAATGTACCCGAGTTAAGAACCGCCGTATGCCGAACGGCACGTACGGTGGTGTGAGAGGTCGGTAAACACGAAAATAGGAGATAAACAACCTATGATTAGTGCTTACCTCCTACTCGATTATTGCTCATCACATCAATATGGTTTCAACATATTGTGTGTTTGTCGAAATATGACAATATGGTATCCTTATAACTTTCTGATACAGGAATATAATTCTCACCGACAATCAAGCGGAGGCGGTCAAGGCTTCTTACCTTATTCATGTGAACTATGTATGAACGGTGTGAGCGTAGGAAGTCTGGTTTCGGTAAGAAATCCTCAAGCGTTTTCATATTCATAAGTGACATTGTCTTCTCACCATTTTCTGTATATATTCTCACGTAGTCCTTCAGTCCTTCAATGAATAGAATGTCATCAAGATTAATACGTACGAGTTTATAGTCACTTTTGACATATATAAATCGGTCTTCAGCGTAATTCTTTGCCTTTTCTGACTGTATAAACCAGTCATGTACTCTTTTTGTCACTTTCAGGAAAGCATCATAGCTTACCGGTTTCAGAATATATCCTATTGCTTCCACCTCATATCCATCTATTGCATATTGAGGAAATGCTGTTGTGAATATAATTTTTGTTCGTTTCGGTAGGATTTTGGCAAATTCGAGTCCGCTTAGCTCTGGCATTTGAATATCGAGAAATAGTAGGTCAACAGGATTCTCGCGTAATGTTTTTATCGCCTGCACAGCACTATTATATGCTCCAGACAAAGAGAGGAATGGTGTTTTTTCAACGTATTCGGACATCATTTCTACTGATAGGGGTTCATCATCGATGATAGCACAATTTAATGTCATAATCAGATTTATTTAAATATTAATATTAGTAATGATTTCTTTGTAAGTAAATTATTATTTGAGAAGTGTAAACTTTTCCGTCATCAGAAATGCCTTTAAACCATTCATATTGGTTTTGATAATTCAATTCAAGTCGTTTTGATACTTGTACAAGCCCTATTCCATGTCCGCTTTTATCATTTGCGAGTTTGGGATAGTTACTGTTTTTTATAGTACAATCTATATGATTGTCATCAGCAATTATATTTATGTGAATGAAACTTGGGTTGGTTGGGCTCACACCATGCTTGAAGGCATTCTCAACGAGTGATATTAGTATCATTGGGGCGATTTTTGCAAAACATCCTTCTGGAATATTTGTATCATATTGAATGTCAACATTGTTTGCAACACGGAGTTTCATAAGGGCAATGTAGTCTCCAATGAATTCCACCTCCTCGTTTATGGATATTTCCGGTTTTTCGTTTTCATAAAGAATATGCCGTAGCAAACTGCTCAATTGTTCAATAGCCTTGCGTGCCCTTTCAGGAGAGAAGGAAGTCAAAGCATAGATATTGTTGAGTGTGTTGAGCATAAAATGAGGTTTGATTTGTGAACGCAAGTTACTTAGTTCCGCTTTTGTGCGTTCCTTTTCTGCTTCCTGGCGCGCCAATTCAGATTTGTGCCAATTCTCGGCAAGCCTCATCATAGTTGCCATGGCAGCGGCAATGGTCATATTGAATATATCGCGAATGGCAAAGATAAGAGCCTTTTCATCCTCCCCGTTATCAAAGTTCTTATGTAATCGGTGAGGTAGGGGAAATATTGTGTGTCCGAAATCCATCCATAAGTGAAGGAAAACAGCTAACGTTATCATCATACATATATTCATTATGGAGAAATGCAGACGTTTTCCCTTAATGTAGTATTTGGGAACAAGCCACAAGTAGTTAGCATAGAAAACAACCATAAGCAGAGCTGGGGCCATGCAGAAGAACAGATAGCGCAGTACATCGAACGTTGTAGAACGGTCGATGTACATAAGTGGTGCGCATAAAATTGCAAGCCAGCTTGCCGCATGGAGTAGGATAGTGGTTTTCTTATTCATATCTCAAGGCCTCAATGGGGTCAAGTTGTGCGGCTTTTTTGGCAGGATACCATCCGAAGAAGACACCTGTGAAGGTACAAACAGCAAAGCTCATTATGATAGTCCATGGCTCGATGGATATAGGCCAGTGGGCAAACGCCTTGATAGCGTATGAAGCCCCTATACCAAGGATAACTCCGATTATTCCACCTGTTACGCTAAGCATAATAGCTTCAATAAGAAATTGGTTGAGAATATCTACTCCTCTGGCTCCAACGCTCATCCTCAGACCTATTTCCCTTGTACGTTCAGTGACGCTCACATACATGATGTTCATAATGCCGATACCACCAACAATAAGCGAGATTCCAGCCACGCATCCAAGAAGAATGGTGAGCATGTCGGTAGTGGAGTTCATCATTGAGGCAAGTTCTTCTTGCGAACGAATATTGAAGTCGTCTTCATCGGCAGGAGTTGTGTCTGTAGCCTCCTTGAGTTTGTGGTTGCGTCTGAGAATGACAGTAATCTGTTCGGTTGCTTTCTCTGTCACTCCCTCTGTTATGGCAGAGCATTGTATGCCGCCAAGATATGTCTGGGCGAGGATTCTTTTCATCACGGCAGTGTAAGGTGCAAGCACCAAGTCATCCTGGTCCATACCCATAGAGTTATATCCTTTTTTCTTTAGTACTCCTATGACACGGAAGGGGATGGAGTTAAATCTCACTACCTTGCCGATAGGGTCGCTACCGTCGGGAAAAAGGTTATCTACGACCGTTTGTCCGAGAATACATACTTTGGCACTGCTTTTGATGTCATTTTCAGTGAACATTTCGCCATCAGATACCGTCAACTGGCGTATGGACAAGTAGTCCTGATTTACTCC
The DNA here is from genome assembly GCA_022764085.1 of Prevotella sp. Lineage (GTDB taxonomy): Bacteria > Bacteroidota > Bacteroidia > Bacteroidales > Bacteroidaceae > Prevotella. Next base: position 4,114 of record JALERP010000199.1, on the reverse strand, counting down.
ATAGATAGTTGATGGGGTGTTTTCATTTCCATAAATGAACTGACCGCTCTTTGTGACAGTAGGGCTGATAGCCGATATATATGTACACTCATCCTTGATGGCTTCATAATCAGTCATTTTCAGAGTTTCCATAGACGATGCATCCTGTCTTACTCCTCCACGTCTGTCTGCACCAGGACCAATCATTATCATATTGGAGCCCATTTCCGCTATGTTTGCCTGTATGCTCTGTTTGGTACCCTGTCCGACGGCAAGCATGGTGATGACAGCCGCGATGCCTATAATGATACCGAGAGCCGTGAGGAAAGAGCGTGTCTTGTTGGCTGCGATCGCCCTGACCGCGATTTTGAACAAATTGGTATAATTCATAATTATTCGTCTGTGTTAACGGGTATTGCGGCAAGCCCTTCTGCTGCCGACTGGATATTATTGTTAATCTCGTCGCTAATTACCTTTCCGTCGCGCAGCATAATATTACGGCTTGAATAGTTGGCGATATCTGGGTTGTGTGTAACGAAAATGATGGTACGCCCGGCTGCATGAAGTTTCTGAAACAGGACGAGTATCTCAAAGGAGGTTCTGGTGTCGAGATTACCAGTGGCTTCATCCGCAAGAATCACAGCAGGATTATTCACCAATGCCCTGGCTATGGCAACACGCTGCATCTGACCACCTGACATTTGGTTGGACTTGTGATATAGTCTGTCTCCAAGCCCCACCGCCTTCAGTGCGTCAATGGCACGTTGGTGTCGTTCGGCAGCCGACACCTCAGAGTTGTACATCAGTGGTAGTTCAACATTCTCTACACTTGTGGTTTTCGACAACAAATTGTAGTTCTGGAAGATAAATCCAATCTTGCGGTTACGTAGTACAGCCCGTTGAGACTTGGACATAGTTCTGACAGGCACACCATCGAGGATATATTCACCGCTCGATGGAGTGTCAAGGCATCCCAATTGGTTGAGGAGTGTGGATTTACCTGAGCCTGACTTACCCATGATAGTGACAAACTCCCCCTCGTATATCTTGAAAGAGACCCCCCGCAAGGCGTGTACTTCCTCGTCGCCGACCATAAAGTTGCGCCTTACATTTTGCAGTTCAATTACAACTTTCTTTTCCATTGTATTCAGTATGTTTTATTTTTTCTTTCCCGGAGGGCCTGGGGCAAACGGGCTTCTCTCGGTGCCTGCCTGTGTTTCATCCTCCGGATTTTCGGATTTAATCTCCTTTAACTCTGTAATGATTTGCGTTCCGTTGCTTATGCCCGAGATGATTTCAGTACGAGATCCGTCAGAGATGCCAATTTGCACCGCATGTGCTTTCAGTACATTACCCTCAAGAGTCCATACCTTATTCTTTCCATTACAGTCTTGAATCTTGTATTTCTTTCCTATAGTCTCGATGGTTGGGGTATATCTTAGGGCTTTACTAGGAACACTAAGTACATTGAGTTTCTCTGTTGTGTATATTGTAACATTGGCAGTAAGTCCCGGCTTTAGTTTAAGGTCAGCGTTGGGGGCGCTGATTACCACCTCGTAAGTCACGACATTGTTTGTGGTGGTAGCTTCCTGTCTTACTTGTGTGACATTACCCTCAAAGGTATCGTTAGGGAAAGCGTCAACAGTGAAAGTCACGTGCTCACCCTCCTTAACCTCGCCAATGTCTGCCTCGTCAATGTCTGCAATGACTCTCATGTCCTTTAAGTCTTTGGCAATGGAGAACAGTTCCGGTGTGTTAAAGCTTGCGGCCACAGTTTGTCCTTCTTCTACAGCCTTGGAGAGAACAATACCGTCGATAGGCGATGTGATGGTGGCATATCCAAGGTTTGTTTGTGCCTTGGTGAGTTGTTCCTTAGAAGACACCACGGTCTGCAGAGCCTTTTCGTATGACAGTTTTGCCGTCTCATATTCATCAGCACTGACCAGTCCTTTACTGTAGAGAGTCTTATAGCGCTTGTAGTTGTCAGTTTCGTAGTTAAGGGTACTTTGTGCGCTTGCAAGGTTGGCCTTTGCTGAGTTAAGTTCACTGGTGAGGTTTGTCTTGTCCAATTCAGCAATAACCTGTCCCCTTTTCACCTCACTGTTGTAGTCAACATATATTTTGCTGACAATACCAGAAACCTGTGTGCCGACAGTGACGGATGTCACAGGCTCGATTGTGCCGGTGGCTGTCACACCTATTTGAATATTGGCAGGTGATGCCTTGTCAAATGAGAAACTTGTCTGTTTCTCCTCCTTGCCGCCTGAGAAAAGCCATACTAATATGGCAATGATGATGATGGCTCCGGCGGACAGCCATACTTTGCTGATCTTTTTCATATACCTTATATATTTTATTATTTTTTGTTCTTATAATTTTGAAGTGTTGGATGATGGAGAAGCGTAGAACTTAAGCATCTGAATGTCCATAATTGTCATGTATTTGCTCTGTAGTTTTTCCTGTTGTGCATTGAGGAGGTTAGTCTTACCGGTCATTAATTCCACTATGTTCTTCAGACCGAGGTTAAACTGTTCGCTGAGCAGGTCATAGCTTGCCTGTTGGCTTGCAACGCTCACCTGTGCCGACCGGAATTTCTGCTGGTTTGTGGTAGCCTCAATCCAGTATCCCTCGATGGTGTTCCAAATCTGTTTTTGATTGTCCATAAGGTCAAGTTCAGCTTGCCTTTTCTGCAGTACAGCCTTGTTCACCGACGTTTTTGTCTGCCTTCCGTCAAAGATGGGAACGCTAAGAGACAGTCCGATGCCAGCGTCGAAATTGGTTTTTATCTGTTGTTCCCATGCACGGTCGCTCATTGACGACGAGCTGGTGCCGATACTGCCGTTTATGCCTACTGTAGGCAGTTTTCCGGCTTTTGCAATACTGATATTTAGTTCGCTGCTCTTGATTGCAAGTTGTGCGGATGTAATCTCCGGTCGTGAAGCCAAAGCCGACTGGTACGTTTCGTTAAGATTAGGGATTGCTTCCAGTGCCAGGTGGTCATTGGTCTCTGCGATGTCCTCTGGAATGAATAATTCGAAATCATCGTCGTTGGTTATTTCTAGAAGTTGTTTGAGGTTTTTCTTTGCCGTGGCAATTTGGCTTTGGGCATTTACGATGTTATATTCATCTTGTGCCCTCTGTGCCGTCAGTTGTGCGAGGTCAGCCTTTGACATTTTTCCAACTTCAAGCATTGTCTTGCCTCTTTCCTCGTTCTTGATGCTTGTTTCGAGAGTCTGTTTGTTGACGGCGACCGCCTCTGTAAGATACATAATCTGAACATAGAGCGATGCAATCTGCTCTTTCAGTTGCAGTGCAGTTGCTGCAGAATCCATTTCAGCTTTCTGTTCCGTCAGTTGGTTTAACTTGATGGTATTTGTGTTGCGTTTACCGTTCCATACCGTCCAGTTAGCATTCACCCCATAGCTGCCATTGTAGTAAGTCTTACTGATTTTATTGGTGACAGTACCATTGGCTACCGTGGTGGTTTGGTCATTAATCCAGGGTCTCCAACCAAACATCTGTGATGTGTTGGCGCTTAGTGTTGGCAACAGTGCTTTTTGCGACTGTTTCACATCTTCAACCGCCGAGAGTCTGCTCAGTTGCTGTTTTTGCAACGAGATGTTGTTTTTGATGGCATAATCCAGGCAGTCTTCGAGAGTCCAGGTTCCTCCTTTGCCTGTTTGAGCCATTGTCGTCATCGACATAAATAGTGCCGAAGCGACCATTAGTTTCTTGATATCCATATAATAAAGTTTTGTCGCTGCAAAATTAGATATTTTATCGACAATTTCCAAATTAAATAGATGTGTAATATGTGATTAACGTTAAAAAAAGCCATAATATCCGATAAGAGGTTTTTGCAATTAATGTTTTTTAATTATGAGGAAAGTATGAGTCATACCTAATTAATGCGATATAAAAAACAATAAAGACATTGAAAATACCAACAATTAGTTATTGTGCAATTCAAAAAAAAGCACTAACTTTGCAGCGCAATTGCGACATGAAGTCGTACAGATAATTGTTCTTTGAAACTAATGAACCTCTTATTCCGTTAAGAGTAGCCTACCGAAGCGTGCGTAGTTGGCAACGACTGGGTGCGAAGCCTTCGGGACAATATGGTGAGGTCTTGAAC
>JALERP010000157.1 GCA_022764085.1 Prevotella sp. | reverse complement strand
CCTGCCCACGTGCATAGCCGTCGTATGGAGGCTTACTTCTACTTTGAAGTACCTGCCGACCAGGCTGTATGCCATTTCATGGGTGAGGTGAACGAAACACGTCACATCTGGATGAAAGGCGACCAGGCTGTGCTATCGCCTGAATGGAGCATCCACTCTGCAGCTGCTACTCACAACTATACCTTCATCTGGGGTATGGGTGGAGAAAACCTCGACTACGGCGACCAGGACTTTTCGCTGATAACCGACTTGAAGTAAATTAAGAATTCAACTTTAGCAAGTAAGGATAATAGTTGGTAGTTAAGGAGTTAAGGAGTTAAGCCAAATGTTGTTGCGCTTATATCCAATGCTCAATACTAATGGCTTAACTCCCAGCGACCAACGGGAGCGATAACTCCTTAACTCCTTAACTTCCAAAAAGTTGAGTATATGAGAAACTTAAGTAAATAATATTTGAATGCAATGAAAATTCTAATTCTCGGTGCTGGAAAAATGGGAAGTTTCTTTCTCGACCTGCTCAGTTTCGACCACGAGACGGCGGTGTATGAGAAAGACCCTAAGCGAATGAGATTCACGTATAATTGCCAGAGACTTATGTCATTGGACGAGGTAAGGGAGTTCGCTCCCGAACTCGTCATCAATGCCGTGACAGTGAAATACACCATTCCGGCATTCAAGGAAGTGTTGCCCTATCTGCCAAAGGATTGCATTATCAGCGACATATCGTCGGTGAAGACCAATCTCAAGGAATACTACGACTCAACGGGCTTCCGATATGTGAGCACTCACCCGATGTTCGGACCCACATTCGCCAACCTCAACCAACTGCATGAGGAGAATGCCATCATCATCTGCGAGGGTGACTATATGGGACGCATTTTCTTCAAGGACCTCTATCAGCGTCTCGGTCTCAACATATACGAATACACATTCGAGGAACATGACCGTACAGTGGCTTACTCGCTTAGTATCCCATTCGTCAGCACCTTCGTGTTTGCAGCCGTGATGAAGCATCAGGACGCACCAGGAACTACCTTCAAGCGCCACATGCGCATAGCCAAGGGCGTGCTCAACGAGGATGACTATCTCCTTCAAGAGATTCTCTTCAACCCCTACACAAGCGACCAGGTGGCGCAGATTCGCGACGAGCTGAAGGAACTGCTCGATATTATCGACAATAAGGATGGCGACCGCATGAAACAGTATCTCACCAAGATACGCGACAACGTGAGGAGGGATATTGAGATTTCTAAATAATTAGGAATTAGGAATTAGGGATTAGGAATTAAGCATTGGCACATAAGTATCATATAGTAGCATTCCTGACGGTGGCAGTGTGGGGCACTACCTTCGTGTGGACAAAATTGTTGATAATCAACGGATTGTCGCCCGCGCAGATTTTTACCCTGCGCTTCATCATTGCCTACGTGCTGCTCACGGGATTCTCGTTGTGGCGAGGACGCCATAAATGGTTTTCCGATAGCTGGCGCGATGAACTTACGATGATGGCATTGGGACTGACGGGTGGTTCGATGTATTTCCTCACCGAAAACGAGTCGCTACGCTTCACCACTGCCACCAACACGTCACTGATTGTATGTTCGTGTCCGTTATTTGCTATGCTTATCATAGCTCTTTTCTATAAGTCGGAGCGATTCGGGGCGCGCCAGATAGCAGGTTCCGTGATAGCCTTGGCTGGTATGGCGGTGGTGGTGCTCAATGGGCATTTTGTCCTCCATCTGTCCCCGCTGGGCGACACGCTTGCCTTTTCCGCATGCCTCTGTTGGGCGTTATACACATTGCTGATGAAGCCGGTGATGGGGCGTTATCCGGCTATGTTCATCACGCGCAAGGTGTTTTTCTATGGCATACTAACCATATTGCCGTATTACATCTTTGTGCCGGATATGCCATCCATGGATGTTCTACTGCGTCCATCCGTGATGTGGAATCTCTTGTTCCTCGGCAGTGTGGCATCGATGTTGTGCTATCTCACATGGAGCTGGTGCATGAAAGGACTTGGAGCAGTTGTATGCACCAACTGGGTATATGTCAACCCCATTACCACCATCGTGGCGGCATGGCTAATCTTGGGAGAACAGATTACCACGTACTTCCTCGTGGGTTCTGTCCTGATAATTACAGGAATGTACCTCTCGTCGAAAAATTAATTGTAATTTCAAATTTGTAAATAAATCAAATGGCAGCAGGTAAATGGATAGGCGGCATACTTGGATTTATGGCCGCAGGACCACTCGGGGCATTGGCAGGAGTGGCATTAGGAGCACTGTTTGACAGTGGTCTCGACTCAGTGAACACCTACGAAAACTCAGGCACGCGTTCCTTCTCTGGGGCACGTACCGATGAGGAACAGCGCAACAGTTTCATGTTCTCGCTGATGGTGTTGTCGTCATACGTTATCAAGGCCGACGGCAAGATAATGCATTCAGAGATGGAGATGGTGAGAAATTTCCTCCAGTCGAGTTTCGGTATGGATGCACGAAACCAAGGAGAGCAGATTATGCTTCGTCTTTTTGAGGAGCAGAAACGTCAGGGACGCATACAATTTAAGAATACGGTTGCTCAGTGCTGCGAGCAAATAGCTATGAATATGGAGTATTCCCAGCGTCTTCAGCTCGTTAGTTTTCTGTTGGCTATAGCTCAAGCGGATGGACGTATTGACCCCACCGAAATTATGGCCATTCGTGAGTGTGCGCAGTGGATGCGTATGCAGCCGGGCGATGTTGACTCCATGCTCAATCTCAAGGGCGACACCCTTGACGATGCCTATAAGGTGTTGGGAGTAAGTGCGTCAGCATCAGATGAAGAACTGCGCAAGGCATATCGTCGCCTTGCCCTTGAGCATCATCCCGACCGTGTGGCAGCCCTTGGCGAGGATGTGCGCAAGGCAGCCGAACAGAAGTTCCAGGAAATAAATGCCGCAAAGGACCGCATTTGGAAAGCCCGCGGACTTTAATCCGTCACTTCTTTATGGAATAATTACTTCAAGTTTCTGAAGTACTCAATATTATTGGAGTTAAGGAGTTGTCACTACCGTTTGTCAATAGAAGTAGTAACTCCTTAACTCCATAACTTCTTAACTATATAAAGTTGAGCGCATTACTTGAATTTTTTTCTGATGCTCTTTTGTCCATTCTTAAATAATGTTACTTCAATCACAGGACCGTGGTAGCCTTTGCCTACAGGCACTCCTTGTAATGAGTATAAGGCCTGCGCTGATGGTTCACCGTAATCAGCAATGGTATTCTCTACACCGTCAACACCTCCGATTGTGCTACCGCTTGCCTGGCGTACGGCTGCATGCAATCCGAAATAAGCAGGTTTCTCGTTGAGCTCTGAATCGAAGAGCAGCGGATTGCTGTTACTTCTCCATGAACGGTTGTCGGTTAATCCCCAAATCATCAGCTCATTGCAGTGGTCATATTTCAATGCCACCTGTGCTATGTTGAAGTAATCCTGTGCCTGCTGCCTTAGGTTCGTTTCGTTTTTGGCATCCATACCGAGGTCAAGCTCAGTGATAACGCACTTAAGCCCAAGGTCATTATATCGCTTTATGTTTTGATCCAGTCTTCCCGGGTCAACGCCATGGACATCAAGATGACACTGCAATCCGACACCGTCGATTGGCACACCGCGGTCTTTAAGTCTCTTGGCGAGATTATACAGGGCTTCAGCCTTGGCATCGCCCTTAAACTCCACACCGTAGTCGTTGAGGATAAGTACAGCGTTGGGGTCAGCCCTGTGAGCCCATACGAAGGCAGAGTCGAGGAACTCCTCGCCTATTACTGTCCACACCGACGGTCGCAAGGTGTAACCATCGGGATTGCTCCATACAATGCCCTGGTCGTCGCTGAGCACCTCGTTGCATACGTCCCACTCGTGAACCTTTCCCTTCCAGTGTCCTACCACATTTTCTATATGGGTCTTCATGATATCGAGAAGTTGCTCGCGGGTCCAGTTCTTGTTGTTCTTTACACCGTCGGATGATAGCCACTCTGCCACCTGCTTGTGCCATACGAGCGTGTGTCCCCTGACGCGCATATTGTTTCTTTGGGCGAAGTTTACAAGACGGTCGCCATGATAGAAGTCAAAACTGCCTTGCGACGGTTCCACGTATGCAAATTTCATCTCGTTCTCGCATACCACCATGTTGAAGTCGCGTGCTATGCGTTTTGCTTCCACGTTATCGGCGTTATCCACGTCGATACTCCATACAGGCACACATGTGCCCACGAACTTTTCAATCTTGTCGGCGTATGTGCGTATTGGTGTGTCATCGGTCATTTCGAGGTCAAGGTCAAGTATTGTCTCCTCAAACTTGTTGTCATCATCGTCACCGTCGTCGATGCTAACGTCGCCCTGACCGCCGTATTCCTCTGAGGTTACGGTGGCCACGAGTTCAATCCTTCCGTTCTCACTTTCGCGTTCCTTCACTTCCCATGTATATGCCTTTGGGTAGATGATTTCGAAGTTCCATTGTATGTTGTCCTTTGCTTCCTTACCTGATGCGGTGAGAAGGACAACTTCGTCACCCTTGTATAGTTTGGCGTCATCTGTGAGCTGAATCACTACTCGCGGCATCTTATCCAATGTGTTGAAATTCTCGTCTTTATTGTTGTATGCCACATTGCCTTCCACCTCGATGGCATCGTGGTCATTCACGCTGCGGATTTCCATATTCAGGATTGCTGTAGGTCTCAAGGTTAGAGTGGGATTCGTGCCTTTCACATAGTCTGCGATATGCAGAGTTCCGGTATTTCCGTCACCGGGAGTAATAGTGCCGAACACCTCAGTGGGCAGGGCTATCGAACCGTCACCTCCAATGATACCGGCTTTTCTCACCACAACACCGTTGTTGTCGCCGCTTTTGTGTCCTGTGGCACCGCTGAGCTTCTTGGCCTTTGCCTCTGCTGCATCGTTGCATATGAGCACTTCACCTTCCATGACGGTGATACCGCCAGTAATGAGGTTGTCATTGCCAGTGATATGGTATGTGCCTTTGCCTTCCTTGATTAGTCCTACCTTCATGGCCATGTTGTCCTGCCAGGGGGCGATGCGTCCGGCAAGTGTGGCGTTGTGGTTGCCGTTTCCTATCATATAATAGCTGTTTTGCGCTGATTTGCTCTTGTAGTATCCTGTCAGCACACTACCTTTTTCCATTTCAAGTTTGCCTACTCGCATACCTCTCAGGCCCTGTTCGGCGGCCATAGTGCTACCTTCGTGCAGATAGAGTGCGGCATTGGCGAGGCAGTTGTTCACCTTGCCGTCATTGGCGCTTTGTATCGGGTCGTCGGCAATGAATGTCTTGCCGTTGTGCATCCACACGAGACCGTAGAAACCGCAACTTCCCTCCACCTCTTTATATGGATATACATGCAGGTTGCCGTTGAATTTTGTCCAGTCGGGATATGCCTTGCCGCTGTTTCCAAGGAAAGTTCTCTCACCACCCGACATAATGTTTATTGTACCGCTGCCTTCCACAACACTGCTCCAATATGTATAACGTGAGGTCTTTATGCTCAGTTCCTTTCCCTCTGGAGCCAAGATAGGACTGTTGATGATGGTGTAGCTACTGGATGTGTTCTTGACGCAGTAGTCGAGGGTTTGGCCGTCGGCTACAATATATGTGTCAATGACAATGTTGTCAATGTAGTATTCTGAATTTTCATGATGTATGCCTAAGCGGAACATACGCTCATCATCTGCCGATTCAGTCACAGGAGAGAATTTGTATTCCCTTGACTGCCATACGTTTTGGTCACCTTGATAGGGGTAACCTTCATCCTGGAACAGTCTTTCGCTTCCGAGAAATACATGAAACTGTTTCCAGTTGTCCGAATCACTGTTCGGACGGTATAGGTTTAGTTTTACAGATTTTGCATTGTCGGTCAACTTGTGTCCTGCAAGTTCATCTGGTAAGGTGAATTCCACAAATGTGTTCCATTCCTTCACGATGACGTGTAAAACCTTGTTGTTAGGATTCTGTGGGTCTGCTTCCACCACAGCTGATGATGTTACTGCCTCGGAGCCGAATAGGTTCCACATCTTGAATTTCTGTCCTATTGTACAGTCTTCAAAGTCCCATACAGCCTTGGCTGTTGCGGTTTGTGCACATGCTATTGCCAATAGCATAAAAAGCACAGTTAGTCGGTTTTTTTTTTTCATAATGGTTTTGTTTTTAGAGTTTAGTATATCTTGCGAACTTCAATAGCAATTGTTTCATACCGGCATTTACGAACTCCACGGTAGCCTTGCAGTTGTCGCCTGTGCCTTCCACCTTGATCACTGTCCCCAATCCAAATCTCGTGTGCTCAATGCGGTCGCCTGCCTTCAGCGGGGCATTGATGTCGGGAGCGGGGGAGGGGATAGGCCGGGTAACGGGACTGGGAGCTACATGGCTTACTCTCGGTGTTGGTTGAGGAATGTGCTGACGTATGTCACGTCTTGGTGTGCTCTCCGGTTTTGTATTGTCGCCGTCAATATGTATATAGCGCGAATCAATGTCACGTATGAACCTCGACGGGGTGTCAAACTCCATGCGTCCATATCTGAAACGGTTTTGTGCGCAAGTCATATAGCAGTGTTTCTCGGCTCGCGTGATAGCCACATACAGCAGTCGGCGCTCCTCTTCAATACCGCGCACACTCTCCGTGCACATCGGAGATGGGAAGATGTTTTCCTCAAGTCCCACGATGAACACAGTCTTGAATTCAAGTCCCTTTGCGGCATGGACTGTCATGAGGACAACCTTCGGCTCGTCGGCATCGCCGTCGCTGTCGAGGTCGGTCATCAGCGACACTTCCTGCAGAAAGTCAGAAAGTGATACATGGTCTCCCTCTCCCTCTTCGCGTCGTCCCTCCACAAAGTCAGACAGTCCGGAGAGAAACTCCTCAACGTTTTCCTGACGGGCGATGTCCTCGGGGTCCTTGCCTGAGAAAATATCCTTTGACATACCGCTCTCCTGTATGATGTCACGACCGAGCAGATAGGCGTCATCGGTGGCACTGCGTTGAATCCACCCGCTGATGAGCGAGCAGAAATTGCGCAGTTTGGTATGTGTAGCCTTGCTGATGTTTACACCGCAGGCCTCCGAGTTGTTGAGCACTCGCCATATACTGAGTCCTTTCTCGTTGGCCGTTTCCACAATCTTCGACAATGTGGTGTTGCCTATGCCGCGTGCGGGATAGTTGATGATGCGCTTTATTGCCTCTTCGTCGTCAGGGTTTGCCACAACACGGAAGTAGGCTATTATGTCCTTTATCTCCTTGCGCTGATAGAAACTCAGACCGCCATAAATCCTGTATGGGATATTCTGCTTACGCATGTATTCCTCGAAACTGCGGCTCTGGGAGTTTGTGCGGTATAGAATGGCAAAGTCAGAATAAGGGCATTTCTCAGTGCGTCGTAACCTTGAAATCTCATTGCACACAATCATTGCCTCCTCCTTGTCGCTATAAGCAATCTTGAGCCTGATTTTCTCGCCTTGCTCGTTTTTGCTGAACACCTTCTTAGGTATCTGACGTTGGTTGTGCTGTATGAGGCTGTTGGCTGCATTGACAATCAACTGCGTGGAGCGGTAGTTCTGTTCGAGTTTGAATAGTTTTGCGTTGTCGTATGTATTTTGGAATCCGAGGATATTGTCGATATTTGCCCCACGGAAACTGTATATACTTTGTGCGTCGTCGCCAACAACGCATACCTTTTGTCGCTCGCGTGTGAGCTGGTTGACGATGGCCTGTTGGGCAAAGTTGGTGTCCTGATACTCATCCACAAGCACATATTCGAACCTTTCGGCATATTTGCGCCTTATGTCGTCGTTGTTGGCAAACAGGATGTGGATGTTCATGAGCAAGTCGTCGAAGTCCATGGCATTTGCCTGACGGCATCTCTCGCTATACCTTGAGTATATGTCCTTTATAGCCGGCATCTTATGTTGCATGTCGGTAGTGACGGCACTCTGCGAGTTTGCATACTTGCCTGCTGTGAGGAGATGGTTCTTTGCCATACTGATGCGATCAGCCACAGTTGCTGCCTTGTAGATCTTGTCATCAAGGTTCATTTCCTTGATGATTGTCTTGACGAGTGAGCGCGAGTCGCTCTGGTCGTATATGGTGAAATTGGAGTTATAGCCGAGATGCGCAGCTTCAGCCCTGAGTATTCGTGCAAAGATGGAATGGAAAGTACCCATTTGGATATATCTTGCCTGTGGACCGACAATGGTCTCAATGCGTTGTTTCATCTCTCGTGCCGCCTTGTTGGTAAAGGTGAGTGCGAGTATGTTCCATGGTTTTAGTCCTTTTTCTGCAATCAGATATGCAATCTTATATGTCAGCACACGAGTCTTACCCGAGCCGGCACCTGCAATTACGAGTTGCGCGCCGTCGCAGTATTCCACGGCAGCGCGTTGATTCTCATTCAATTCATTCAACAAACAACAATCCATCCCCTTAATTGACTTCGTCGATTGCTGGCTGCACCTCGGGATAGCTCAAGCAAGCTTGGCTCTCCTCTCGGTTTGCGCAGCAATTCTTAATTCTTAATTTTTAATTTTTAATTCTTAATTCCTTCCCCTACTTGTTCAGCAATGGCTTTCATACCCTTGATACTGGGATGCCCGTTGATTTTTTCTATGTCTTTCAGTTCGATGCAAGGCACGTCGTAGTGTTTGCAGATAGTCTTCACCGAGGTGTTTATCTCTTCAGTCAATTCACTGTTGAGAATGAAATAAATCGCTACATTAGGATAATGTTTCTTCAGCCCGTCGAGTAGGCATGCCATAGCCGGACGGAAGGTATAAAGTTCCTTGTTGGTCCAATCTGCATACTTGTATTCTCCGATTGGAGAGCGTGCCCAACAATCGTTGGTTGCACCGAAGACAAGGATGATGTCAGGACTGCCGAGATATTTCAGGCGGTTGACAAAAGAGCGGTTGGTGTAGTCCTCGCGTCTGTAGCCGGTGAAGCAAATGGTAGAGCCTGAGAATGAGTTGTTCTTCTCGATGCGCCATCCCTTCTTGGTGATGAGCTGGTGCCACCATGTCTGTTCGACGTCAGTGACATCCGTTCTTTTCTGCTTGCCCTTGAAGTACCACACTTCGTTGGAGTCACAAGCCAGGTAGTTCTCAAACGTGCTGTAGGAGTCGCCGAGTATTGACACTGTGGGACGATAAGACTGTGCCCCTGCAAGGGACACAGTCATTAATGCAATAATAAATATGATTGTCTTTTTCATCTTAATTGACTTTGTCGATTGCTGGCTGCACCTCAGCATAGCTCGAGCAAGCTCGGCTCTGCATTCGGTTTGCGCAGCAATTCTTAATTCTTAATTCTTAATTCCTAATTAAAACCTATATCCCAACGTAAGCATAAGCTGATGGCGCTTGTCGCTCACATCTACGGTCTGCGGAGTGTTTTGAGCATCGCAAGGGTCGTAATACGGAGTGAATTTACCGTTGGTAGTGGAATACTGGTAGGCGAGGTCTATACTGAAATCATCAATAGCGTAACCCAGACCGGCTGTGATGCGGTATGTGTCCTCCCAGTTTGTGTATGCTGTGCCGGTTATGGCATTACCAACAGAGTAGATATCACCTGGTTTCACACCATTCTTCTGATACATTGGTGACACGTAGTTGAATCCCAAACGCACGGCAATAGCAGGGTCTGGCTTGAATTCAGTGCCGAGCTTGAGTGTGGATACTCCTTTGAGCGTTTTCTTGGTGTGACGGTTCATCTGTGTGTCGCTTGAACTCTCGGAGTCTCCCCAATAATAGCTCTCGTTTTCAATTATCCTGTTGTCGGTGGAGCTGTAGTCGGCATATTCGTAAGAAGCGCCGATAGCCAAGTTCTGTCCTATTGTGTGTCCAAGGCTTGCGCCGAATTTCCATGGTGTGTAGAGTTTATACTTGTATTGGTCGTATTCAACACTCATGCCATCGCTGAAGCTCTCGTTATCGACAATGAAGTCGTAGGCGAGCGAAGTTGAATTATTCATCTTCAGTTCATACCATGTGGGAGTAGAGACTGAAAGACCGATTCTGAACGGAGATTCTGCCACGGGACGGAAAATGATGCCTGCCTTGATGTCGAATCCTGTTCCGGTAATCCTGTTCTCGTCGATGACGTTGATAAGGTCCTCATTTTGGTTCATCTCCAAATAATCTGAGTATGAGTTGAAGTGTACGTCATGTATTCCAACTGTTATACCCCAATAAAAACGGTTGTTGCTGTTTCCGCTGATGTTGAAGTCATACTGTCCGATATATCCCGACTGTTGGTGCTGCATGTTATACTTGTCCATATTGTAGTATAGCCATGGGTTTGTGTTGTCGTCAACGGGGTCGTAGCACATCAGTTCGCCGTAAAGATAGTCGAGCTGGGTGAGTCTGAGGTCATCTGAATTGTAATCAAAGACACCGTTGTTGCCCTTGTTGGAAGTAACTTGGTTCTGACCACCACCATTTGTGAAACCAGTGGCATCCAAGAGGAAGTTGAAGTCACGGCTTTTGGAGTAGTTAAAGGCGAAGTTGAGGAAAGAGCTGCTGCTCGTTCTTGTTGAATAGACGAATCCCGCCTGGTCGAAACTGGCATGAGTCTTGTTGGTGCCGTCTATGGTTGGGGCGTCCTGCTGCGACATCAGTCCGAATGATATGTTGGCTGCAGAGCGTCTGAACAGTCCGATACCAGCAGGATTAGTGCCGATAGTTGAAATGTCAGCTCCGAGAGCTTCCATAGCTCCACCCATACCCACGTAACGTGCTGTTCCGTTGAGCTCTGGCTTCAGGAGATTACCGTTGAGGTAGGTTTCCTGGGCATTGGCGGTGAGACATGCCAATGCGCTTAAAATTAATATGCTTTTTTTCATAATTGTCGTGTTTAGAATGGTTATACATTATCTTCTTCTTCCGGCACCGGAGCTTTTTATTCCACCACCGCCTCCGCCGAACGAGCGGCTTCCGCCAGAGCTGAACGACGAGCCTCCGCCAGAGCTGAATGAAGATGAACGGCTACTGTTGAAACTACTGCTGTTATTGTTGTAAGAAGTGTTGCGGTTTGAGCTGACATTTCTGATGTCGCCCTGTGAGCTGCCGAAGCGACGTGATGCAGTGTTTCTGTTGATGGAGCGCGTGCCAAGACTGTTTGAGCGGTCTCTGTTGGCAATGCCCCTGCTTATGCCGCTGCCACTGATTCGGGTGGAGCTTGTGCGTGAGAATCGGTTGTCCTTGAAGCGTTCAACGGGACTTGACCAATGTCTGCCGCCTCCTCCAGTGCCCACGTATATAGGATAATGATAGTCATACCATCCCCAGCCCCAGGTGTGGTAGGGATGCCATCCGTACCATCCGGCATACCAGCCTCCGTGCCATCCTGCATAGCCATAATACCATGGGTCATAATACCATGGGTCGTAATACCATGAGCTATAATACCATGGGTCATAGAACGAACTCCATCCATACCAGCGGTTGAAACGTCCGTCGTTGTACCCCTGCCAATATGCGTTGCTGCATTCATATCCGTCCCATCGTGCCATACGGCGTGTGTAGGCATAGTCGTCATCCAAGTAAGTGGAGTCACGTCTTGATTTTTTCTTCTTGACGTTGACTGTCGCTATCTCATTGCCGAGTGAGTCGATAACGGTCACCTGGCTTCCGTCCTGAAGTTGTTCCTCCCAACATTCCGTGCGGTTACGTCGGTTGTATTCATCAATACTTCTCTTACTACCTGAGTAATACGTGTCCTTGGGCATACCGTAGTCGCTTTTGGTTTTTTCCACGTTTTTCTTGGTAGGAACGAAATACATATCGTCTTGTGCATTCATGGTCAGCGGCAGCATTGCCGCCAAAGCTGACAAAATCAATGTTTTTCTCATATTATACTGCTCCTTATATTAATGAGTTATTACTAATTTTGTGCAAAGTTACAAAGGATTTACGGAATATCAAGGAGGTTTTTCCTAAAATCAGGTGGGGATTTCCCTATAGCTTGGTGTGTTTCCCCTTAGGCCTTTTTACTTTATCTTCCTTGTTTCCCGACTTTTTGTCTTTATTCTCCTTCTTTTCCTTCTCTTTCTTATCTTTCTTGGGAGTATCGACTGCAATTTCCTCTTCTTCTATACCCATATAAACAGGAGTGAACTCAAATTCGGCCTTAGTCATATATCTCACGTCATAACCGCCCTTGGCATTCACTGTGTATGTCTCCTTAAGTTTTTTGAGTTTTTTCTCAGCCTTCTTGATGTTTTCGGCAAAAAGCACCACGCACGTGCGGTTGGGCATTTCTTTTGAGGCGAAATATCGCTTTAGCTGTCCGGAATATTCATCACGTCCAAGAAGAAACTTGGTTTTTGTGTCAACCCATGCACTGTCAACCTTCTGTATGTCTGTGAAATACACGGTAGAGTCGGCAAATGAGGCAGAGAAACCAAACAAGTATCTTGGCTCAACCTTCTGTTTGGCTGACCCCTGCATAGCAAATCCTGAACATAAAATAATTGCCGCAATGGCAAGTTTAATTGTCTTTTTCATTTTTTATTATCGATAATTCAACTTCTATAACTTCCTTAACTTCTTTAACTTCCTTAACTTCCCAAGTTGAGATAATCAACTGCCGAGGAATGTCTTAAGAACACTGCTGTTGGAATTGTTGCGCAACTTGCGTATCGCCTTTTCCCTGATTTGGCGTACACGCTCGCGTGTCAGTCCATATCTTGAACCAATCTCCTCAAGGGTCTTCTCCTCAGTATCTATCCCATAGTAGTCTTTGATGACAAGCCTCTCTCGCTCTTTGAGGGTTCCAAGTACCTTGCGCAGTTCTTCTCGCAGTGATTCCATAAGCAGTTCTTTGTCAACCGAAGGCGCATTGGTATCTGTCATTATGTCAAGCATGCTACCTCCGTCATCATCCGAGAACGGTGCATCCACAGATACATGGCGGCTGTTAGCCTTGAGGGCGTCATCAACCTTGTCCTCCGGGATGTCGGTCGAGGCGGCAATCTCCTCCACAGACGGGCGCCTCTCGTTTTCCTGCTCAAACTTGTTAAGGGCCTTGTTAATCTTGTTTACGGAGCCAACTTGGTTGAGTGGCAGTCTGACTATACGGCTCTGTTCGGCTATAGCCTGCAGGATGCTCTGCCTGATCCACCACACGGCATAGGAGATAAACTTGAAACCGCGTGTCTCGTCGAATTTCTCCGCAGCTTTGATGAGTCCCACGTTGCCTTCGTTGATGAGGTCGGGCAGGGTGAGACCCTGGTTCTGGTATTGTTTAGCCACCGACACTACAAATCTTAGATTGGCCTTGGTCAATCTCTCAAGTGCCTTGCGGTCACCTTTGCGTATCTGCTGCGCCAGTTCCACCTCCTCTTCCACTGTCAGGAGTTCTTCCTTGCCTATCTCCTGAAGATACTTCTCCAGTGAGGCACTCTCGCGGTTGGTGATTGATTTGATAATCTTCAGTTGTCTCATCTTTGGCTTCCGATTTAGTTATAACAATGTGGCTTTTTTGAGCCTATCAGTTGCAAAACTATAACAAAAAAACGGAAACACCAAAAGAGTGCTCCGTTTTTTTATGTTTTTTAACCGTTATTCAGGGATTATTCCTGCAATGTTACAGATTATTCTTGCAATGTTACAGATTATTCTTGCAATGGAACGGCGAAGTAACCCTTCTTGCCAGTGGGATAGATACCCTGGATGTAGAGCACTGGCTCCTTGCTGGTTGAGGCGTCCTTCACTGCTTTCTGCAGGTCGTCTATAGTCTTTATTGACTCGTCGTTCACCTTTTGTATGATAAATCCACGTGATATTCCGACATCGGCCAGCTTGCCCTTGTTCACCTTCATCACCTCCAGTCCGTAGGTGATGTTCATCTGTTTCTTTGTCTCCTCGGTCACAGGACGGAACGATGCGTCGAGCACGTCAAGGTCAAACTTCTGAACCACCTTTGTTGTTCCCTGCTCATTCTTCAAGGTAATCGTCTTAGTCACCTTCTTCTTGTTGTGCAGATAGGTAAGAGTAAGTTTGTCGCCAGGACGCTTGTTTGCCATAAGTTCTTGCAGTTCAGCCATCTTGGTCACCTTCTTTCCATCGGCCTCTATAATAACATCCTCAGGTTGGATGCCAGCGTCGGCGGCAGCACCGTCGTCAACTACCTTTGCCACGTATATACCCTCCATGGTGCCGAGGTCAACCTCCTTGCCCTGATCTTTTTGGGCATCCACCCAGTTCTTCACGTCGCCACCCTGTATGCCGAGCAGTGCGCGCTGCACGGTGCCATACTGCTTAAGGTCATCCACCACCTTATTCATAATGGTTGTTGGGATGGCAAATCCGTAACCGCTGTATGCACCGGTGGGTGAATAGAGCATGGCGTTGATGCCCACAAGCTCGCCGCGGGTGTTTACGAGTGCACCACCCGAGTTACCTTGGTTGATGGCAGCATCTGTCTGTATGAACGACTCCACACCGTTGGCTCCGAGCGAGCGTGCCTTGGCACTTACGATACCGGCAGTTACCGTGTTGTTCAGGCCGAGCGGGTTGCCCACAGCGAGCACCCATTCGCCAACTCTCAGGTCATTGCTGTTGGCTATGGTGATGGCTGGCAGGTTCTTGCCGTTGATTTTGATAAGGGCAAGGTCGGTGGTCTTGTCGGCTCCGATGATGCGTGCTGAGTACTCGCTGTTGTCGTTGAGCGTAACGGTCAGCTCGTCGGCACCATCTACCACATGGTTGTTGGTGACGATGTATCCGTCAGCCGAGATAATGACTCCCGAACCTGCGGCTTCCTTCTTGGGAGTCTGGATTTGTCGCTTTTGTGTGCCGCCGTTGCCACGTCCGAAGAAACCGCCGAACGGGTCGCTGAAGAAATCTGAGAACGGGTCGCTCTGCACGTCAACAGTCTTGATTTTGCTGTTCTGCACATACTTGATGTAGACCACTGATGGCAGCGCTTTTTCGGCAGCATAGGTCAGGTCAACAGGTTGTCCGGCCTGCACGGCTGCGTCGGCACGGTTGAAAGCTGTGGCTGCCTCAACCTTGTTGAATGCTGCCACTGAAAAGACGATAGCCACAAGGCAAATCGCCGGAACAATGTAATTAACAATCTTTTTCATCTTCTTTTCTATTTATGTTTAACTATTTCTTTGTCTGTTGAAATCGGGTGCAAATATAATGTCAAAAATTGGAATACTGACAATTTGACGTAAATATTTGTTACAATTTAACAGTTCATCTTTTATCGTTAACCACCGTTTGAATTTTAAGCATAAACATTGAAAAAAAGAAAAAAATGGGAAAATGTTTGGTAGTTTTGACTTTTTGTATTATCTTTGCATTTTGAAAGCACTGCCTTGGTCTGCCGCTGGCGTCATTTTTGTATGTATGCGAGAGGAAAGTCCGGGCAGCGAAGGGTGTCCCGCTTGTGAAAATGCAAGCTATTGGCGACAGTAGGTTAGGGCAGAAGAAAACTACCGCCCGCAATTTGTTATAGGGTTTTTGCGGGTAAGGGTGAGAAGGTGGTGTAAGAGACCACCAGCGGTCGGGTGATCGGCTGGCTGTGCCCACCGGGAGCTGCAAGTTCATGTAAACCGCCGTCGGAGGGTTGCCCGCCCGACGGATGCTGAATCCACGGCGGAGGGTAGAATGCTTGAGCCGTGTGGTGACATACGGATTAGATAAATGGCAGACACCTTATTTTATTTAAGGAACAGAACCCGGCTTATAGGGGCAGTGCTTTCATTTTTTAAATTCTTAATTTTTAATTTTTAATCTTAACCCAATATCTATGTATAAAAGATTGGTACGGTTTCTGAAGGTGGATATTTGGCGCGTGTCATCCGACGAAATGCCACCAGTGAAGTATTTCTGTTTGGAAGTGCTCAAAAAGCTGATGCTTGCAGTTAAGTTCTTCACCACCAAGCGCGTGATGAACGACGCCTCGGCACTCACTTACTCCACGCTGCTCGCCATAGTGCCTATACTCGCCGTGGTGTTCGCCGTTGCCCGAGGTTTCGGATATAACAAGTATATCGAGATATGGTTTCGCGACGCATTGCGCTCGCAGCCACAAGTGGCGGATGTCATCGTGGGATTTGTCAACAGCTATCTCGTGCATACAAAGAGTGGGGTAGTGCTGGGATTCGGACTTGTCTTTATGCTCTATACCGTATTGATGCTTGTCACCAACATTGAGCGCACCTTCAATGGAATATGGCAGGTGAAGAAGGAGCGAAGCATCTATCGCACCTTCACTGATTATTTTGCCTTGATGTTCATGATTCCTATAGTCATCGTGGTGACTTCGGGTATCAGCATATTCCTGGCCACGCTTACTGGTTCTTTGCCCGACCTGTTCCTGCTTACGCCAACGCTTGGCTTTCTGCTCGATCTTTCGCCATACGTTCTTATGTCGGCTCTGTTCATCGGGTTGTATGTCTTCATGCCCAACACCCATGTCAAGTTGCGCTCGTGCATCGTTCCGGGAATATTGGCGGGTGTGGCTATGCAGTGGTTGCAGTTGGTGTATATCCATTCTCAGATATGGGTGTCGTCGTATAATGCCATCTACGGCTCATTTGCAGCCTTGCCGCTGTTTATGCTGTGGGTGCAGATATCGTGGACGATATGTCTCTTCGGAGCGGAACTGTGCTACACGAGTCAGAATCTCGACTATTATGACTTCAACACCACCACCTCCGACATCAGCCATCGTTTCCAAATAGTCATCTACACCATGCTGATGAGCTATGTATGCCGCCGTTTCGATGAGGGCGGTACACCATATACCATCAACGAATTGCGCGATAAGACGGGCATACCAATCCGTGTAGTCAACGACCTGATGTACAAGTTGGTGGACGCTCGTCTTGCCATCGAGATTACTTCTGACGAGAAGGGAGAGCCTTCGCGCTTTGTGCCAGCCATTTCTGTAGATAAGATCAGCTTGGGTATGATGATTGACAGGGTAGAGTCGCTCGGTCGCTGGCAGTTGGAATGGCGACGCAGCTCGTTGGCGGAAAGTCAGTGGCTGAAGGCAATCTCTGTGCGCAGCAAATATCTAAAACAGTCGCGTGAATTGCTGCTCAAGGATTTCTGCGTTTAGATAATACCACCCTTAAAAGACAGTATTGAGGAAATTAGCGGGAAATATATATAAAGTAACCATAAAATTACAGATTTGTTTGGAGATATGAAATATAATGAGTAACTTTGCACATTCAAAAAAGATTGCAATGAGATATTTCATCACTTTGGGCTATGACGGCACGCCATTCCATGGATGGCAGATACAACCCAACGGCATATCCGTGCAGGAGGTGCTGCAAAAAGGATTGTCCACCATACTGAGAAAGCAAATAGATGTAGTGGGGGCGGGAAGAACCGACACGGGAGTGCATGCCAGGACTATGGTGGCACATTTTGATTTCGACGAGGAACTCGACTGCGCGCAGACGGCTTACAGGCTCAACAGGATAATGCCTCCCACGATAGCCATAAGCAAGGTGGAAAGGGTGGCGGATGATATGCACGCAAGGTTTAGTGCCACAAGCCGTACTTACCATTATTATATACATGCGTGTAGAGACCCGTTTCTGCGGCATTTCTCTTGGCGCACGCCTTATGAACTTGATTTCGACCTAATGAACGAGGCGGCGCGGATTCTGATGGAGTATGAGGACTTCGGGGCTTTCTGCAAGAGTAATTCTGACACAAAGACCACGATATGCCATGTCACTGCTGCGCAATGGCACAGGACGGGTGAATATACGTGGTATTTCGAGATTACTGCCAACAGATTCCTGCGTAATATGGTCAGGGCGATAGTCGGGACACTTGTAGAGGTAGGACGAAAGAGAATGACGCTCGAACAGTTCCGTCAGGTGATTGAACAAGGACAACGCACCAAGGCGGGGGAGTCAATGCCGGGACATGCGCTTTTTTTGGAGAAGGTTGACTATTGAATTAAGAATTTAAAATTAGGGATTAAGATATGTATTGGGTAATATTGGCTTTTATGTCGGCAACCCTGTTGGGGTTCTACGACTCATTTAAGAAAAAGGCATTGAAGGGTAATGCCGTTATTCCTGTGTTGTTTCTAAATACGGTGCTTTCGTCGCTTATTTTTATTCCATTCATCATTGTAAGCTATAACTCAGATGCGCTCGACGGCACTATATTCCACGTGGGCAGCGGCGGATGGGAGATGCATAAATTTATAGTACTGAAGAGCTGTATCGTGTTGAGCAGCTGGATATTGGGATATTTCGGCATCAAACACCTTCCGCTATCTATCGTGGGACCTATTAATGCCACCCGACCTGTGATGACGCTTGTGGGGGCAATGCTTGTGTTCGGCGAGCGGCTTAACGCATGGCAGTGGGCTGGAGTGACACTCGCCGTGGTATCGTTTATGATGTTGAGCCGCAGCGGTAAAAAGGAGGGTATCGACTTCAAGCACGACCACTGGATATGGATGGTGGTTGGTGCCGCACTGCTCGGTGCGATAAGCGGATTATATGACAAGTATCTTATGGCTCCCGTGGAAAGTGGCGGAGCCGGGCTTGACAAGATGATGGTGCAGAGCTGGTATGTGGTGTATCAGTGTATCATGATGGGGATTATGCTTGCGGTCTTGTGGTGGCCAAAAAGAAAGCAGACGACACCATTCCATTGGGATTGGAGCATCGTCTGCGTGAGTGTATTCCTGAGTGCCGCTGACTTTGTATATTTCTATGCATTGACGCAGCCTGAGGCGATGATAAGCATCGTGTCGATGATACGCCGCGGAAGCGTAATAGTGAGCTTCGCTTGTGCGGCAGTGTTCTTCCATGAAAAGAACCTTAAGGCCAAGGCGGTTGACCTCGCCCTTGTGATTCTCGGAATGATATGCCTGTATATAGGTTCGTGAGCATTCGGCTATATGCATCGCATGGTTATTCATTCACAGCCCCGCAATACGGGCATTTACCAAGATGCCTGATGCGTGCGCCGCAATTGCCGCAGACATAGCGGGAAAGGACTCCGCGAATGCTGCGGACACTAAACCATATATAGACAACAAGTAGGAGATAGCCTATATAATATAATGTGAAAATGCTGAATACCACGTAATCCACTGCGCATACGGCAGATAGTCCTAAGAGATACAGAACACCGCTGCCAAAAGGAAGACGGCGGAAAACATCGTCAACTACTGCCACACCTGTGATTATCAATGCCCATACAAGAGATACAAACAAACCGATTACGGGAGTGACAACAAACGGATTGAGGGTAGGGTGGAAATAGAAATGACGCCAACTCTCAGGACTGAAGTTCTGGATTGTGGCATAGACTGATGCAGATGTTGCAACAAGAAGGGCAAGCAAGGTGGGCAAGACGGAGTCTATATCATTGAAATGGACGATATAGGCGTCACGACGGTAGAGCTTGCGAAGTCCGTAGATTGCAATAACCATCACCACAAGGGCAAGAAAGAGCAGCTGGTGGTTGTTGGAGAAGGTGTCGATGAAACGGGATATCGGGTCGTCAGGAGCTACTTTCTCTAAGAGGTGACACTCACGGGTCCACCCTTGTGACATCTGGTCGCGGGCGAGTTTCACCCATACGCTGTCGATGGAATCTTCAGGGATAATCTTTATCTCTGCTACAACCAACTGCTCGCCTTGATATACCAGTGTGGAGTCGGTGACTGAGTCGGGAAGTTCGTAAAGCGATATGGAGTCTGACTTCACGATGAAGTTGAAGTTCTGGTTGTAGTGATGCGTGGCGGTGAAACCGGGTGCCGGCTTATAGCATGACACGAGAAGCGATACCGACAGGGCAAATGCCACAACGTGTAATATCGAACGCAACACACTATTCTTCATCATAACATACATTCATTTGACATCTTGCACAATCAAAATCAAGACGGAAACGGCGACCGTCGGGGAGACAGAGATAATAAGGCTCGCGGAAAGGAGAACGCCTGCCGCCTCGCTTGACGCAATAGCCAAGGGCATAGCGCAGGCAATAGCGGCACTGCATCACTACTCCTGTCTTGGGTTGTGACTTCTCGAAGGCCGGCACGAAAGAAGACAAGCCGTGGGCAAGATAGAAATCACGCGACCTTGAATTGGCTATATTATATAAATAGGTGAGACGCTTAGGATAAAGTGTAGGCATCACCACGGCTTTGGATTGTTCCTTTGGACGTTTGTTGATATGTAAGATTTTTTTTGATAATGAGTCAATTGCTTCACGTCTCATCTTTGCAAGTATGCTCGACGGTATAAAGTAATTGAAAGATTCTGGTATCTCTACTTTATCACAAACGAATGGTGTGCCACCAAGTTTCGTCAACTGGCGCAGGATATTCTCGCGCTGTGGTTTCTCGGCAACCTGAAGTTCAAGCTCCGTGAGCTTAAACGAGCCAACGGCATCAATGTGATATGCTTTTACTGAGAGCGACAAACCGGATTCGTCAAGGGACAGGGACATCCTCACTGGAATCCTGCGCTCGGCAGAGGTGCGAGTGAGAAGACGTTCAAACTCCTGGTCGTTGTTGCGGTAGAGCACTGTGCCGGGACGTAAACCGGCAGGCATCTTTAATGGAAATAACCTGTTGTTTTCAACGCGATTGACACGGAATCCTTCAAGTTGGCGTTCATTGTTTATATAACATAGCCCGTCGCCATTGGCAAAGGACGAAACACCGGCTACAGTGAACCAATTTGAGTGCGTTTCCTTTACTTTGCCAACATATTCCCCAAGAGCCTTGGGGGTGTCGGGAGATGAAATGTCAGGCTGACGGCCATGGGCGAAGTATGTGGTAAAACCACGGTTGAAAGTCTTAGAGAGATTCGGTGTGAACGAGTGAGTACACCTTCCCAACGACGCACGGCGGTAGCGGTCGGGATAACGGGCAACCAACTCGTCGAGCTTCTGACTGTAGGCTGTGGTTACATTCTTAACATACACCATATCCTTGAGTCTTCCCTCAATCTTGAATGATGTCGCCCCGGCTTCGGCGAGAGCCATGATATTGTCAATCTGTTTCAAGTCTTTTAGTGACAACAGATGGCGTGATTTCTCCATCATTTTGCCGTCAGAATCAACCATGTCGAAACTGAGTCGGCAAAACTGCGCGCACTCCCCCCTGTTGGCGGAACGTCCGAAACAATACTGCGAGGCATAGCAAAGTCCACTGTAGCTGACACACAGGGCACCATGTACAAATACTTCCAGTTCGACATCGGGCACATCACGGTGAATAGCTGCAATTTCATCAATGGACAATTCGCGGGCAAGAACCACCCTTGAAAATCCGAGCGACTTGAGCCAGCGCACCTTGTCGGCAGTGCGGTTGTCTGTCTGAGTGCTGGCATGGCATTCCACGGGCAATCCTGACATCATGTCAAGCACTGCCATATCCTGCACAAGAATGGCATCCACTCCTGCATCGGCAAGCGATACAAGCAAGTGCCGAGTGGCTTCAATCTCGTCGTCATAAATGACAGTATTTACAGTGACATACACCTTTGCGCGGAAGGTGTGCGCATATCGGCACAATTCCGCAATGTCATCAACAGTATTGCCTGCCGCTGCTCGCGCACCGAACCTTTCAGCACCGATATACACTGCATCAGCACCGTGGTCGATGGCAGCCTTGCCACACGCAAGATCACGGGCAGGAGCAAGTAGTTCAAGCGGTCTTGTCATTGTATCTTGGTGATGTCGTATGGGGTTTCCTGATAAATATAGTAGTTTATCCAGTTGTGATACAAGAGGTTGGCATGGGCGCGCCATGTGACAAGTGGTTTATTGTCAGGATTGTTGTCGAGATAATAGTTTACCGGAATGTCAACATCGTCACGTATGTCCTTGTCCCTTTTGTATTCGTTGTCGAGAGTGTTTGAGGCATATTCCATGTGTCCGGTGATGAAAAACTCCCTACCGCCGCGCGCCATCACAATGCTTACCCCGTTTTCGGGTGAATCAGCTATGAGTGTGAGGTCAGGGTTGGCAAGGATATCCTCCTTGTGTATCTCTGTATGTCGGCTGTGGGGCATATAGAACACGTCGTCAAACCCACGGAATATAGGCAACTGAGGGCATAGCGTATGCTGGCGGAACACGCCGAACATCTTCTTTGACAAAGCATATTTTGGTATGCCGTAGTGATAGTAGAGTCCTGCCTGAGCAGCCCAACATATATATAAGGTGGATGTGACATGAGTGCGTGCCCATGTGAATATCTTCGTAATCTCGTCCCAATATGTCACCTGCTCGAAGTCGAGCTGTTCCACTGGTGCACCCGTGATGATCATCCCGTCATATTTTTCGTCTTTTATTATCTCGAAGTCGCGGTAGAACATCATCATGTGTTCAATGGGCGTGTTTTTGGGTGTGTGACTTTTCAGCTTCATAAAGCTTACCTCCATCTGAAGTGGGGTGTTTGACAATAGCCTTATGAGGTCGGTCTCGGTGGTAATCTTCAGCGGCATCAGGTTGAGGATTACAATCTTCAGTGGACGTATGTCCTGAGTGGTGGCACGCGAGTTGTCCATCACGAATATATTCTCTTTTTTCAACAGCTCAATGGCTGGCAATTTATCCGGTAATCTAAGTGGCATTTCAATTTATTTTGTTATACAATCTTTACAATACATGACGAGCAGTTGTCGTAGCCTCCAGCGTCGATGGCAGTATGGCACAATTGACTGGCATTGCAGTCGATGTCGAGCAGGCGCTCAATGTGGCAGTCATCCACCATGTCGGTCATACCGTCGGAACATATCAGGAAGACATCGCCGGAGAAAATGTCATCGGTAATATCCTGAAGGTCGATGAATGTCGTGGTGCATCCTGCCCCAATGCAGTTGGTAATGGCATTTGAGAGTGTGTGGTCGCCATAGATGCTGGCAAAGGAATGGTCGGTGCTCAGCTGTTCGAGTTCGCCGTTTCGGAAACGGTATATACGGCTGTCTCCACAGTTCATCCAATATATCCTGTGTTCATAAAAAAGCATTCCCACGAGGGTGGTTCCCATATTGCGGTAAGCCTCATCGTTGCGCCCTTGTGAGTTGACAGTGTTGTTTATGCTGTTTATCCAATCGACAATAGCCTCGTTGAAATCCTCGTCGGAGAGTTTTTCGGGTAAGTCGCTGAGGAAGAAATGCAGGCTTGTCAGCACTTCTTGGCTCGCCACCTCACCCGCTTCATAACCGCCCATTCCGTCAGCCACCGCCACTACAAGGCGGTCGCATATCGTGAGGTCTATCTCTGTTTCATAATCCTCGTCGCGCACGTATTTGTTGCGCACGAGAATCATGTCCTCGTTGTTGGTTCTTACCAGTCCGACATTGCTTGAGGCTGTAATCTGTAGCTTTTTCATAAGTTCAGGTATTAATAAGTACTTGAAGATTGATGTTGGCAATTGATAGTATGTCATTGTTCTTCAGCGGAATACCTATATCCGCCTGAAGTCTTTTGCGGTTGAGGAAAGTGCCGTTGGATGAATGTTTATCCATAATACACCATCCGTTCTCCTGGCTGTAGAAAAGCTGGGCATGAACCCCCGAGACATACATGTCTTTCTCGAAAAGTTGGCGATATGGACCCTGACGACGTCCTATGATGGCTCCGTTGATACCCTGAATGCTGATGTTGAGCTGGTGGCTCACAAGGCTGAGTCGGGGCACTCCCGCATCTACGAGCGACTGGGATATTTCGATGTTTGCTCTTGACGTGGTGACGGCATTGGCGGCGATGCTGAGGTCTTCTGCCATAGTGGTGCGCTGCCCCTTGGCATCCAGTTCCTGGATGCTCATCATTATGCCTCCGCAGTATGTGCATCGGCGTCCTGAACCGACATGACCGCAGCTGCTGCAGTATAACAGGGGTTTGCCGCACTGGTCGCAATAGTACGATCTCTCTTCAATTTCTTCTTTGCAAAACGGGCATGTAATCATATTGTTGCAAAATTTCTTTATAGTTTTAATAAAGGTTGTTGACACCCGGAGTGGGCAGGTCTTCAGGCTGTATCACTTTGTATACCTCTGCCGATAGGTTCTGTGGAGGTATCTTTGACACTCGCATGGAGAGATGACCAATGGTGGTATCAAGCAGGGTGCGCATTTCGCGTGCATTGCCAAAGGAGTCTTTTTTGTTTATCACCATTTGGCACACAAGTCCCATCAGCTTGAATTCGGCCTCCTGTGAAAGGCAATAGTCCTCACGTGCCGCCATCTTTTTATATATGGACACGAGTTCGTCTTCTGTGTAGTCATCGATATGGAGACGATGAGTGAAACGGCTTGCCAATCCGGGATTGGTGTTGAGGAACATCTCCATGCGGTCTTTGTATCCTGCTACGATTACAACAAATTTGCCGCGGTCGTCTTCCATTCGTTTCATAAGGGTGTCAACTGCCTCCTGGCCATATTGGTCATCATTGGAACACAGGTTGTAAGCCTCGTCGATGAAGAGCACTCCGCCCATGGCCTGGTCGCACAGCTTGTTGACGAGCTTTGGGGTCTCGCCCATATATTTTCCCACCATTGTGGCCCGGCTTGCCTCGATAACAGTCTTTGTGGGCAGTATTTCCATGCTTTGCAGCAGTTCGCCCATAAGTCTCGACACGGATGTCTTGCCAGTACCTGGATTTCCCGTGAGCACAAAATTCATAGCCATCTGTTGCACTTTTCCGACACCTGTTGCCGATCGTTGCTTCATGAACATACTCTGCACGGCAAGGCGGCGGATGAGGTTTTTCACACTGCGCATACCAACGAACTCGTCCATGTCGTTGAGAACTTCGTCGAGCGGACGCACGGCATTTGCCTTGTTGTTGGGCAGGTCGGCTTCCACGATTGTAAACATCTCTTCATCGGTCAGGGGATGCTTGCTCATCTCCTCAACGAGGCGGTGACTCTGGTTCTCTATTGTCTCGTCGAACAACCTTCGTGCCTCGCGGGCATTGCCGAAGTTGCGGTCACGGCGCAGGTATATCTGGTCGAACATCCTCTTGACTGCCGCCTTCATCTCGTCGCTGACAAGGAACTTGCGGGCGATTGACATATTTAGGAATATCTGAGTCAGTTCCTCAGCCGTATAGTCCTCAAAGTTGATAGTCTGCGTGAAACGGCTCTTGAGCCCTGGGTTGGAGTCAATGAAATCGTGCATCTGTCTGGTATATCCCGCCACTATGCAGATGAATTTTCCCCTGTCGTCCTCCAGTCGTTTTAGCAACGTGTCGATGGCTTCGGAGCCGAAAGAGTCGTGTTCGCTGGAGGCAAGTGTGTATGCCTCGTCGATGAAAAGCACTCCACCTATTGCAGAATCCACGAGTTGGTTGGTCTTTATAGCTGTTTGTCCGCTGAATCCTGCCACCAGTTTCGACCTGTCGGCTTCTACAAGATGTCCGCGTGATAGTATGCCAAGTGTCCTGAACACTTTTGACATAATACGTGCCACGGTGGTCTTTCCTGTTCCGGGATTTCCTGTGAAGATGTAGTGCTTGCCCTGGAACGTGTTTTTCTCCCCGCGCTGTATCTGAAGGTTGAGATAGGATGTAAGGTTGGTGATTTCCTCCTTGACGCTCTTAAGTCCCACAAGTCCTTCCAAGTCTTTCAGACAGTCACGGTAATCCACTGCCTGTGGCTTGTCGTAGGGCACATCCTCAGCAAGTATGGTCATCAGTTCCGCGTCGCTTGTCTTGCTAAGGTCGTGCATCTGCAATCGTTCAGCCTGTCGCTTGCATATCGTGTCGAACAGTTGGCGCATTGTCCTACCGTTGGCAAAGTCCTTGTCCCTCTGTTCATATCGTTCGGTTATGACAGTCTTTAAGATGTCCTCCGCCTCATTTGAAATGATGTATTTCTTCTCGTTGGCGAAACATAGAAGTATGCGGTAAAGTTCTTCGGGGGTGTAGTCCTCGATGTTGAGGAAATAGTTGAACCTGCTCTTGAATCCGGGGTTGATGCGGAAGAGATTGTCCATCTCCATACGATAGCCCGCAGTGATGACCACAAAACTGCCGCGGTCGTCCTCCATGCGCTTCATGAGTGTCTCTAAGGCTTCGGCTCCGTTTTGGTCGCGCTCGCCCGATTGGTTCAAGGGTGCCAGCGTGTAGGCCTCATCTACAAAGAGAATGCCCCCCTTGGCTTTGTCGCACAGGCGGTTGACCAATTTGGGCGTCTCGCCCTGATATTGGCTCACCATCTTTGACCTGTCAACCTCCACTACGTGTCCGCTGTCGAGATAACCTATGGCAGAGAGGATTTCGCCGAGTTTACGGGCTATGGTAGTCTTGCCGGTACCGGGATTGCCTGTGAGCACCACATGCATGCCAATCTTCTCGCCACCGCCAAGTCCGCGGTCCTGTCGCTCCATGGCGTTCTTCACCGAATATGCAATCTCCCTGACAGCTTTCTTTACCTCATCCATACCGATGAAAGTGTCCATATCGCCAAGAATGTCGTCAAGCGGACGGTCCTCAGGAACATATTCCTTTATGTCGCCTTCCTCGACAATGGTAGCGTCAACTCCGCGGCTTATGAACGAAGTGAAGATATTCTCCGCCTCGGTGATGGCTTCGTGGGCAAAGCCGAAGGTCTCATCCTTGGTTTTCACCCTATACTTGAAGTATGCCTTCAGTTTCTTCTCAGCCTCAGGGGTATAGCTTGTGATGCCATACTTCATCTTGAGCTGGCGGCGGCATATCTGATAAAGTTCCATAAAGCCCGGTGTGGGCAGATAGAACTTATATTTGAATCTGTTTGTAATGGCCGGGTTATTGTTGAGGAAGTCGTCGAGTCCGCGCGTGAGACCAGAAATCACCACGATGGGGTCGTCTTCCCAATGATCCATCTCGACAAAAAGCTTGTCAAGCGGGTTAACTTGGTTGGAATACCTGTCGGGAAGCAGTTTCTGGACATTGTCGAAAAAGAGAATGCCCCCCTTGGCTTTTTTTATATTTTCATCCCATTTGTCAACAAACCGCTGGTAGTCAACGGCGTCAACCATTGTTAGTTTTTGCTTGGAAATAATCTTGTTCTGATAGAAATAATCGCGTATAAGCTCTGCCAGCATAGTCTTGCCGGTGCCTGTCTCTCCCACTACAATCGCATTGATGCTCAACCTCACGTTTGCAATGTCCTTGCGCGAGTGAAGGAACGTGTAGGTGTTGACGACAGTCTTAAGTTGCTGCTTTAGCTCGTCAAGACCGACAATCCTTCCCAACACGTCCTCTGAAGCCAAGGCATTTCCGCACCAACGGCAGTATTTGGCTATAGAACGGTTTTCCTTATGACAATGTTCGCATTTCATTATTTATTAAAAATATTAGTTAAATCACTGAGTTATATACTAACAGCTCTGCTATAAGTGCAACTATCATTATTGTCCACATCACGTAATGTATTACTGACTCGCTCGCTACTGTAGTAAACTGGTTTTCAATATCTTCAAGTACGCTGAACTTAGAACCGTTGAACTTGTATGACTTCGTCTTGAAGGTATAGTAGAGAGGTTCGAGTAGCAACGACTTGACATCGTCGTCAATTACCTCGTTGATAAACTCCCTGTCGAGGGTCTTGTCAGAGCGGTTTTCAGAGAAGTGACACA
This sequence comes from Prevotella sp., assembly GCA_022764085.1. Lineage (GTDB taxonomy): Bacteria > Bacteroidota > Bacteroidia > Bacteroidales > Bacteroidaceae > Prevotella. Next base: position 27,398 of record JALERP010000157.1, on the reverse strand, counting down.
TCACCATATATAATAAGGTGAAGACAATTACTGTGGCACTGAACATCGACGGCATATTGGCATCTACGTAGCGCAGTGTCCAAAGGGGGATAAGTGACGTGAGAAATCCGAAAAGTCCCCAAAGGGCACATAACATGAACCCATAGCCACGGAAGAAGGCCTTGGTGCAGCAGATGAGGGCGGTGACACCACCTACGGGACCGCACACAGTGAGCATACCGTTGATGAGCATCTCGTCTCTCTTGTCAAATCCCATAATCAAAACGGCTATCATCCATAATAAGCAAAGTCCGAAATAGATAATACGCCATGAGTTGCGCTTGATTTGTGACTGCATGAATTTCTTCCTCACTTGGTCGTATCTTTGTTTGGTGTCGTTCTTTGCCTGAATAAAACGACGGTAGAATACATACTGAGGGTCATAGTTGCCCACTGCGTTAAGCCAGTCTTCAAGTCTTCTTTCATAACTGAACTCCTCAGAGAAGTCCTCTTCGGGATTCTCATGGTAGAATGACGCAAGCCATTGGGGCAGTACTCCCTGGCGCACTTCGTTGCGCACCTCAGCAGTGTATTTGGAGTCGATGCGAAGACCATTATTGAGCACCTTACCCGATGGAAGTATATACGTAGGCACAGCACCGAGAATACGGCAGAAACGGTAGGCGGCGATGCGCAGGTCATATACGCCGAGACGCTGGCGGTTCTCTTCAGAGTTGAGATCGAAACATTTTTGGGCTTCAACCATTTCTGTCACCCAGCCGTGCATCTGCGCAAAATACATGAAGCGCCCGTCGGGTTCTGTAAACTCCGACATACACTCAGTGAATTCGGCATCGCTGAGCGACTGCCATTTTACCAGTTTGTCAACGAGCATCTCGCCCACTTTCTTGGGAGTGTCAGCATCCTTGAGGTCGTATGATGCCGTACGGTCGATATTATAAAGAACCTTGAAAGCCAGATGCCTCGAGAAATCCTTACCTTCGGTTAGTATTCGCAGTGCCTCGCATGCCATGCGGTCCTCGTGGTTGTACATCCACGAGAGCAGTCTTCCGTCGGTAAGGCTTCTCCAGTCGTCCTCGGAGAGCTGTTCGTTGCCAAAGCAGTTCACAATGTCTTTGAGTGTCTTTGTTTTGTATTTCACGAGGAAGGGCATGGCCTTGTCTATCTCATATACGGTGCGCATCACAGCCAACGCCATTGCTTGCTTTGTGTTTTCATTCTGCGAGAAATATCTTCTCATGCGCTCCACGTCAAAGTCTGTGCGACTTTCAAGATAAATCCACAGGCGGTCGTTGGGGTTGCGCAGAACAACCATATATTCGGTCATGTTGGTTATCATCGACAACGCAATAGAGTGTAGGTCGATACATTCCTTGTTGTTGACATCGCGGTAGAGCCAGGTGGGTTCCATTGCGTATATGGCTGCGATAAGTCCTGCCTGAGGGTCGGCAGGATAACGGTTCTTTACGATATCCTTCAGCACGATGCTAACCTTTTCGTTGCCGCACTGTTCAAACCAGTTGGCAAGACGTCCGCCGTAAAGGTAACCGCGGGCAATGCGTTCATTGTTAAGCAGCATAGGTACAAGCTCTGCTGCGTTTTGTGCCACGAGGTTACGTTCGGGGTCAACCACAAATGCCTTGTATTTGAGGAAGGGTGAACTTTCGTCAATCCTTGGGCTTTCTCCCATGAACCAACGTTCCACTTCACTGTATTTCCAACGCGTCTGGATGTTCACGGCAGTGAGGCCCTTGATTATAATCCTTACCCTGTCGGGCAGGTTTTCAACCTTGGGCAGCCTGCCCTCATTCTTGCATTTCATTATGGTGCGCTCGCTGTTGGTGAACGGGCTGTGTCCAAGCCACAGCGCAAGAAGCGTGATGCCAAGGGAATAGTAGTCGGTGGCAGGGGTTAGTTCCACAACGCCGTCGATTACGTCCGAGTACATTTCAGGAGAGGCATATACCGGGGTGCGAGCCTGGGTAGTGCGGTGGACAGCCTGGTTGTCGTCTATTAGCGAAGATATGCCGAAGTCGCCAAGCACAAGTTGTGTGTGCTCGCTGTCGCGGAAGAAGAAATTACTTGGCTTGATGTCCTTGTGGATAATCCTGAGGTTGTGGCAGTATTCGAGTGACGCAGCAGCCTGTAGAGCTATGCGTCTGAAAGCATCTAAATCGCCGTTGATGTTGAACTTGTCGAGAGTGCCTCCTTCAAGGTATTCCATAAGCTCATAATCGCGATGAACACCATCTACGTATAGCTTTCCGAAGTCGAATATCCTGACAATCATCTCGAAATTGATGGTTGACACCAACTTCATAAGCCTTTTCTTTACCTTGAATTTTGGATAATACACCTTCAGTACCTGTTTTGCCCCGTCTTTTTCAACAAGGAAAACCTGTGCCTCACCAGAATTGTCGCTCAGTGTCTCGAGTTTTGAATAGTATTCTCCCCTGATATAGAAATAATCATTAGCGGTAGCCTTGTCTGTGCCCTGCTGTCCCTGCATAGAATTGGTCGGATGCGCCGTTCCGAGTAAATCCACCTTGGGCCTTAGCGTGGTGTCGTTTGGCATGGCCGTGGAAGTTATCTGCGAATTGCCAGGTGTAATGGCACTGTCGGCTCTAAGTGTTTTTTCTAGAGTGTCCATAACGGATGTCAATCTTTAGTTATTGTATTATTTCCAGTTGGGGTATGTCCGAGTATTACCCAACGTCCTCCCATGTGAGGTTTGGCGCATCCACAGGGACCGCTGTGCATTGCATGCTTGTAGTTGCACACCCAGGCAAGCCTCACTCCCGACGGTTTCATAGCCATTGCATAGTTGCGCGCCTTAACGGGAGATGGCTGTGGGGCGGTTGACATTTCACCGAGGCACTCAGTAATCATCCTTGCCAAATCCATCTTTTTGGTCTCAAGTTGGGACTCGGTCATTCTCTCTGTTTTCAGAGGTCTAACCACTGGTACCTGTTCTCCACGGTCTTCTGCAAGCATTCGTAATACCTTTGTCCTTAGAATCTCGTTTTCCTTGCAGCGTTCCTGATCTGCGTCATTGCTGAAAGGTACTATATTCTCAAGCCTCGACAACTCGTTGGTTAGTTGCTGAAGCTTCTTATATTCTGGAGTGTGGTGAAGAAATTCAAATTGCTCCTTTGCATCCATCGTGAGTGGAAATCCGCACTTCTTGCAGAATGCAAACTCGTTGAGAGTGTGACATTCTGGACATACAATTCCACCTCGCGGACTGCCGCATTCAGGACAGTAGGCTCCGTCGCCGCCATATGCAGCCCCGCAAAATGAGCACACGTCATTCTTTACGTATTTCCTGCAGTTTTCACAATAGTCGGCTCCTTCGGGGAGTGTCGAGCCGCAAACGGGACATACAGAAAGTGACTGTGTCGCTGACGGAGCGGATTGGGCAATGCTGTCGATGCCCAATCCCTGGGACTGGGAGTATGTTGTATTTTCTTTCTGAAGATACAGATTCTCTTGTTTTTTCTGTACCTCTTGTTTGTTTATTGTTTGGTCTTCCTTCATCTTGACTATAAGCCTTTGTAAAATTTATGCCACAAAGGTAATAATTATTATCAAAACGACAAAATTTTTTAGAAAGAATTATCAAATTTATAAAAAAAAAGTGCCTTTTGCCATACTATGTTGACAAAAAAGGCACTTTATTTGGTGTTTCCCTGATGATTACCAAAGGTCAAGACGCTCGGCCTTGGGTACGAAAAGCGGGTCTCCCTCCTTAACGTCGAAAGCCTCATACCATGCATCGATATGGGGCAGTGTGCCGTTCACGCGCCAACGTCCGAGAGAGTGGGGGTCGCTCTTTGTGCGGTTGCGGATTTCAGCTTCTGTGATGTTGCCTGCCCACACTCCCGAATATGCAAGGAAGAAGCGCTGCTCGGCCGTAAGGCCGTCCTTGTTGCCACAAGGAGATGACTTTGTGGCGTTTTTGAATGCGTTGAATGACACCATCAATCCACCATGGTCGGCGAGATTCTCGCCCAAAGTGAACTTTCCGTTGGCATTGAGGTCAGGGAGCACCTTGATATTTGAGAAAAAGTTCACGCATACGTCGGCGCGTTTGGTGAAGTTGGCGGCATCTTCTTTTGTCCACCATTCGTTCATATTGCCGTCCTTGTCGTAATGACGGCCTGAGTCGTCGAAACCATGGGTCATCTCATGTCCTATGACTACTCCAATAGCGCCATAGTTAAAGGCGTCATCAGCCGTGGCGTCGAAAAATGGGGGCTGAAGGATGCCTGCAGGGAAGCATATTTCATTGGTGGTGGGATTATAGTAGGCATTCACTGTCTGTGGAGTCATGTGCCACTCGTCCTTATCTACTGGTTTACCTGCCTTTTTGCTAATTTCGTAAGCATTCCAAAACTTTTTACATTCAATTATGTTTTCATAGTAAGATTTTTTTGTATCAATAACAAGCTTTGACATATCTGTCCACTTGTCGGGATAGCCAATCTTCACATAGAAGGAGTTCAGCTTGTCCATGGCGTTTTTCTTTGTCTCCTCACTCATCCATGTCTGTGCCTGTATGCGTTCGCCAAGTGATATCTGCAGATTCTTGACGAGCTGCACCATTCTTGTCTTTGATGACTCGGGGAAATACTTGTCGGTATAAATCTTGCCGAGAGCTTCTCCCATCTGGCTTTCCACTTGAGAGGTGGCCCGCTTCCACAAAGGATGGTCCTCCTTGCGTCCAGACATCTTCTTGCCGAAGAACTCGAAGTTTGCAGCTATGGCATCCTCATTGAGATACCCCACTGCCGACAGAATCTGACGCCACTGCATATAGTCGCGCAACTCTTCTGTCTTGAGTGTTGCCATAAGTTTGTCGGCCCCATCGAGAAATTCGGGCTGACCAACAACTACCTCCTGCAGATACTTGCTCTCAACACCGCCAGCATTGGCAATCTGTTCCATATAAAGATGAGGATAACGGGCGTTAAACTCCTTTAGTGTCATCTTGTGATAATTTGACTCAGGATCGCGCAATTCTGAATTTGTCCTTGACACCTTTGCCAGCTCGGTCTCAAGATGGATTATGTTTTGCATTTTCTTACATGAAGCATCTTCTGAGAAACCAAAAAATTTAAACATATTCACTATGTGTGCCTTGTATGCTTCCCTAATGTCTGCCGTAGATGAATCATTGTCCAGGTAATACTCCTTCTGACGTAGTATCAAGCCGCCCTGATAAACATTTGCAATGTTTTGTGATGAGTTCTTCCTGTCTGCGCCAAAATATAAGGCATAGAACTCATTGCTTGTATAGGATGTCATCTCCATCTGCAGGGCGATGAGCGACTTGATGTCCTTGGCAGCCTGTATGCGGTTGAGCATAGGCATTATAGGTGAAACACCGTCTTTTGCACGTCTCTGCTCGTCAGTAGCCAACTTATACAGGTCGCTTAGTTTGCGCTCGGTAGTACCCTCTGCATATTCATTTGTTTTAAGTTCATTGAGAATACCGTTAATTCTCTTTACGTTGTCCTCGCCGAGTTTGTCAAAACTTCCATATCTGGAATAGGCTGCAGGAAGAGGGTGTGACTGCATCCATCCACCGCAGGCATATTGATAGAAATCATCTTGCGGTCGAACACTCTTGTCAAGGTCACCGGTATTAAGTCCGGAGCCAAGGTCATTCTGTGCCATGCCCGTCATTGCCAGCGAGCAAAAGGCGAAAATAGGAATAATTCTCTTCATAATATTTTAGACTTAATTCTTAATTGACTTCGTCGATTGCTGGCTGCACCTCGGAATAGCTCAAGCAAGCTTGGCTCTTCTCTCGGTTTGCGCAGCAATTCTTAATTCTTAACTCTTAATTCTTCAAGTTTTATGCTTTCCTCCTCCCATTTCTCCACTTCCTCGTCAAGTGCTTTTTTGATGGATGTGTATTCGGTGATGAGTGTCATGTCCGATGCGTTCTCAGGCTGGCAGAGTATATCGTCAAGCTCTTTAAGTCGGGATTCCATCTTTTCAATTTTCCTTTCTGATTCCTTCACGGCCTTTTCGGCACGAGAGATTCTTTTCATCCTTTCCTTGCGCTCTTCATAACTTTCCTTGTCAGAGGACGGGTTGTCGGTTGTTGGCGGCTCGTTTTTCTTGGGATTCCCAATGGAAGTCTCAATAGATTTTGACTGCACAACAATGCTTGCATCGTCAATTGATGATAGATAGTCGTATATGCCTCCGATATGTTCCCTAACCTTGCCGTCTGCAAATTCATACACCTTGCTCACCAGCCCGTCGAGAAATTCACGGTCGTGGCTCACTATGACGGCAGTGCCGTCGAAGGCATTGATGGCCTCCTTTAGCACATCTTTCGATGGCATGTCAAGATGGTTTGTCGGCTCGTCGAGGATAAGGAAATTCACAGGCGACAGCAGCAGGCGAATCATAGCGAGACGGCTACGTTCACCACCGCTCAACACTTTCACTTTCTTTTCTGAAGCCTCACCGCCAAACATAAACGCACCGAGTATGTCGTTAATCTTCAGTCGAATATCACCTTTTGCCACCCTGTCGATGGTGTCGAAGACGGTGAGATCCTCGTCGAGCATTTGAGCTTGATTCTGTGCAAAATAACCTATCTGCACATTATGACCCACTTTCAAACTGCCGTTAAATGGAATTTCATTCATTATACATTTCACCAACGTTGATTTTCCTTCGCCGTTTCTTCCCACGAATGCCACTTTCTCGCCACGCTTGATGGTTAACGACACATTGCTGAAGACAGTATGATTACCGTAGTCCTTTCGTACGTCCTCACAGATAATGGGGAAATCACCACTGCGAAGGCATGGAGGGAACTTCAGGTGCATGGCGGAATTATCAACCTCGTCCACTTCTATTGGCACAATTTTCTCCAGTTGCTTTATGCGGCTCTGAACCTGTACCGCCTTTGTGGGCTTGTATCTGAAGCGTTCGATGAAATCCTTCAGGTCGGCTATCTCCTTTTGCTGGTTTTCGTATGCCCTTAGTTGTTGTTCGCGCCTTTCCTTGCGCAACGTAACGTATTCGTTATATTTCACACGATAGTCAATCACCTTTCCGCAGGAAATTTCAAGTGTGCGGTTGGTGATGTTATTGATAAATGCGCGGTCGTGACTTACCAGCACCACAGCTTTTGCCGACTGCACAAGAAACTGCTCAAGCCACTGTATGCTTTGGATGTCGAGATGGTTGGTAGGCTCGTCGAGCAAAAGCACGTCGGGCTTGCTCAGGAGAATCTTTGCAAGTTCGATACGCATACGCCATCCTCCTGAAAATTCACTCGTGGGACGGTTGAAGTCCTCACGCTTGAATCCCAGTCCGGTCAATGTGCGCTCTATCTCCGCCTCATAGTTATCGGCACCCATCATCATATACCTGTCGTGTTCGGCTGTGAATCTCTCCACCAGTTCTGCATACTCTTCACTTTCATAGTCGGTGCGCTCTGCCAGTTCGAGGTTCATCTGGTCTATTCTCCCGGCAAGATTCCTTATGTCAGAAAAGGCTTTCTGAGCCTCCTCCTTAACAGTTGTGTTGTCCTGCAATACCATCACTTGCGGCAGATAGCCCACTGTGCAACCATTAGGGATTGCCACTTGACCTTCTGTCGGTTTTTGCATACCGCACAATATTTTCAGCATGGTTGATTTTCCGGCGCCGTTTTTCCCGACTAATGCTATGCGGTCTCGGTCGTTAATAACGAAACTTGCACCGCTGAACAGAGGTTTCACACCGAATTCAACTTTAAGCGATTCTACTGATATCATTCTTTTATCCTCTTTCTTTTTTTGGGGTGCAAAGGTAGTCATTTCTACTTAAACCACCAAAAATATCTCCATTTTTTAACGATTTATATATATATAATAAGGTGTTCTTGGAAAAATCTCACTTTTTTTGAAAAAAGTCATGAAAACATTTGGTGGTTTGAAAAAAAGTTCGTACCTTTGCACCCGCAATTCAGAAATCAGCAATGCGCTTGTAGCTCAGTTGGTAGAGCACCTGACTCTTAATCAGGGTGTCCAGGGTTCGAGCCCCTGCAGGCGTACTGAAAAATGAAGGCATCAATGATGCGCTTGTAGCTCAGTTGGTAGAGCACCTGACTCTTAATCAGGGTGTCCAGGGTTCGAGCCCCTGCAGGCGTACAAAACAGGACAATCTCAATAGCGAGGTTGTCCTGTTTTGTATATTTACCTTCCATGAAATTCCAAAATCATAATATATTAGGATTGTACAGATTGTGAAAATACGCTACCTTTGCAGCCGAAATTAAGATAATAGAAACAATGGTAAGGAAAACTCTAATTGCGGGTGCAATGTTTATCACCCCATCTATTTGTATCAACGCCATAGAGCGCGTCGATACGGCGAAGGTTTATGACCTCGACGAAGTTGTCGTTGTCGCACAGCCTAAAGAGAGTGTAAAGCTGAGAAAACAACCGCTCTCAAGTATTGTATTCACCGAAAATGAGCTTAAGACGCTTAACGTCAAGGATATGGCACAATTGTCATACTACGTGCCGTCGATGTCAATTCCCGCCTATGGTTCAAGGCTCACCTCATCTACTTACGTCAGAGGTATCGGAAGTCGTTCGGGTAATCCTGCAGTGGGAGTATATTCCGACAATATCCCCCTTGTAAACAAAAGTTTATTCAATCGTCACTTCTATCAGATTGACCGTGTGGATGTGCTGCGCGGACCACAAGGCACTCTCTATGGTGTGAACACCGAGGGAGGACTGATGCGTGTGTATTCAAAGAACCCCATGAACTATCAAGGTACTGATATGCGTTTGTCGTTAGCTACTGGTATGCAGTCTGACGTGGAGATAGCCCATTATCATCGTCCATCCGACACCTTCGCATTTTCCACAGCAGCCTTCTACAGCGGACAGAAGGGATTTTTCGACAACACTTTCCTCAATGAGAAAGCCGACCTCGGCAATGAGTTTGGAGGCAAGACGCGACTCGTATGGATGCCTACGAAGGAATGGAACATCGACTTCACCACTGACTACCAGTATGTCAACCAAAACGGTTTTCCCTATGGAGAGTATGACTCAGAGTCAAAACATTTCAACGAGCCACAAACCACAATCCTAAATGGTTATAAGCGCCAAATGGTTAACAGCGGACTTCATGTCACATATACAACACCCTCGTTGTTGATTGCCTCTACAACGAGTTACCAGTATCTCTACGACCAGATGGTTATGGACCAGGATTATCTTCCAGAAGACTATCTGCGCCTTGAACAGCGTCAGAAGATGAATGCCCTGACTCAGGAGTTGTCGCTGAGGTCACGCGGAGAAAGTGTGTGGAACCACGCTTCGGGTGTGTTCTTCAGTAAAGAATGGCTAAAGACCAATGGACCAGTGTATTTCGGTGAGGCGATGAATAATATGATACTTGGTAACATGGGTATGCCTCAGGCAATGGCAAGTATATTGAATATATCAGATAACAATGTGCCAGGTGTCTTCCGCACCCCGCAGTGGAACGTGGGAGTGTATCATGAGTCAAACATTAGTCTCTTCGAACGTCTTACTCTCACTCTCGGACTTCGTTATGATTATCAGAAGGTAGCCATTGAGTATAACTCACAGTCGATGTTTACACTTTCTGGCAAAGGCACTATGATGATGCCGGGACCGGGCGGACAGATGATGCAGATACCTATTGATTTTACAAGTAAGTTTGTCTCGGATTTTTCAGGAAATACCGACAAAGGATACAGCGAACTTCTACCGAAGTTTGCCCTAACCTACGACCTTGGCAGTGGCAGTAATGTGTATGCCGTGGTAAGCAAGGGATTCCGCGCGGGAGGATATAACATACAGATGTTTTCCGATATTTTCAGCAGCGAGCAGCGCGAGATTGGCAAGGGCTTTGCTGCCATGGCAAAGGGCGACATGACGGTGGAGCACACAGCTGAGGATTATCAGAAGGTGGAGGAGACCATTACCTATAAACCCGAAACCAGTTGGAACTATGAGCTTGGCACTCATCTTAACCTCTTCGGCGGAAAGTTGCATGCCGATGCTGCAGTATATTACATGAGGGTGCGCGACTTGCAGCTTTCGGTTATGGCTGGGGATTATGGTTATGGCCGTCAGATGATAAATGCAGGACGCAGCAGCAGTTGCGGTGTCGAGCTGACATTGCGCGGCACGGCTATAGAAAATCGCTTGACATGGGCTGCAACTTACGGTTACACCCATTCGCAACTTCTCGACTATAAGGATAATCAGGTGCCGTTCATTCCTTCTCATACTTTCAGTGGAATGTTTGACTATCGCGTTGGCAAGTTCACTCTCGGTTTGAACGTTGCGGGCAATGGTGAAACGTATTGGGATGCCGACAACGACTATCGTCAGAATCTATATGCCGTGCTTGGTGCCCATGCCATGTTGGATTTCGGTGTTGTCAAGTTGAACGTATGGGGCAGGAACCTTACCGACACCAAGTATAACACGATGCTCGTCAATAGCAGTATCGACGGCACTTCCCGCTCTTTTGCTCAGCAGGGCAATCCTCTGCAAGTTGGTGCGGATGTCATTCTGAACTTCTGATACTTCGGAACACAGAGACACAACAGAGCCACGGAGAAAAAATAAGCCACGGAGAAACAGAGAATAAAAACTCTGTGCCTCCGTGGCTTTATCTACGAAATAATATTGATATCTTAGAGGATAGTCTTCACTGCCTCCAGCATACCCATGCTCTGGATGATGTCGAGGTCGGCCTTAACCATGGCGTTGAGACCCTCAATCTTGTTGAGATCCTCGCCCCAGATATCTGTTGCGCCAAGCACACCGTCAGCCACCTTCTGAGTGTCGCCGGTAGCCCACAGGTTCTTCAGCAAGTCCATTATTTCCTGCGAGTCGTTTGGAACAATCTCTACACCGTCCTCACGCTTGCCACCCTTATAGTAGGTGATGATGGCGGCGAGACCGAACACGAGACCCTTGGGCAGCACACCTTTGCGCTCAAGATAAGTCTTCACTCCTGGCAGGTCGCGGGCGCAGAACTTCGGGAATGAGTTCAGCATGATGCTTGTCACCTGGTGGTCAACATACGGGTTGTCGAAACGCTCAAGCACATCGCTTGCAAATTTCTCCAGTTCCTCCATGGGCAGGTCGAGAGTCTGCATAAGCTCCTCAAACTGCACCTTGTGGATGTACTTCGAGATAACCTCATGGTTGCAGGCGTCGCGCACGATGTTCACGCCGCTGAGGAATGCCACAGGCGAAAGTACAGTGTGTGGACCGTTGAGCAGTGTTACCTTGCGCTTGTGATAAGGCTCTTCAGATGGAACGAAGAGAACGTGCAGTCCAGCCTTGTCAGCAGGGAATTCCTTGGCTACAGACATGGGAGCCTCTATTACCCACAGGTGGAAAGTCTCTGCCTGTACAACGAGGTTGTCGCGATAGCTGATCTTTTCCTGAATCTCGGCAATCTCCTTGCGGGGGAATCCAGGAACGATACGGTCAACGAGTGTAGCATATACGCCGCAGCTCTCATCGAACCACTGCTTGAACTCCTTAGGCAGCTGCCATAGTTCGATATACTTGTTGATGCAGTCCTTGAGCACGTGTCCGTTGAGGAATATCAGCTCGCATGGGAAGATGATGAGTCCCTTAGATGGGTCACCATTGAAAGTCTGCCAGCGGCGATAGAGCAGCTGCACGAGCTTGCCAGGATAAGAACTTGCGGGAGCATCCTCCAGTTTGCAGGCGGGGTCAAAGGCAATACCTGCCTCAGTAGTGTTTGAGATTACGAAGCGAATCTCGGGCTGGTCGGCAAGAGCCATGAACGCAGCGTTCTGAGTGTAGGGATTGAGGGCACGGCTGATGACATCGATGCGCTCGAGGGTGTTCACAGGTTTTCCGTTCTCACGACCTTGGAGGTTCACGTGGTAGAGACAGTCCTGTGCGTTGAGCCAGTCAACCATACCTTTCTCGATGGGCTGCACTACTACAACCGAACCATTGAAGTCTGTCTTCTGGTCCATGTTCCAGATAATCCAATCTACGAATGCGCGGAGGAAGTTGCCTTCTCCGAACTGAATAACCTTTTCAGGCATTACGCTCTTTGGAGCGAATTGTTTGTTTAGTGGTTTCATATAAATGTTTTTTGAATTGTTTGTTTCAAGCAGATGTGCTTTTGACTGTTTTTTCGACTGCAAAGGTAGTAATTTTTTTCTTATGTTGTACAAAATTTCGTATTAAAATAACGTAAATGTTTACGAAAATATTTGTTTTACTTGGTAAGTTGGTAAGTTGACAAGTTGACGAGTGAACAAGTTTACGAGTTGATAGTATTTGTGATAATACCAAGTCATAACAAATAACTAATAACTTGTCCACTTGTTAACTTGTCCACTTTAACCAATCAATTCTCGGCGGGCTTTTGGCATGCGCAGCTGTTGATGCGTCCTTTTACCTTATCCACATAAGCGTCGATAACAGCCACAGCCACGATGTTCACCACCTCACGTGTTGACGAACCGAAGTCGATGAAGTGGATTGGTTTGTTAAGACCCATCTGGATTGGACCGATGATTTCCACGTCGGCATTCATTGCCTGAAGCATCTTGTATGACGAGCGTGCGGAAGTGAGGTTCGGGAACACCAATGTGTTCACGTCCTTGCCGTAGAGCTTGCTGAACGGGTACATCTCGTCGCGCATCTCGCGGTTGAGTGCGAATCCGATCTGGATTTCTCCGTCAACGTCGAGTTCGGGACATTCTCTCTGCAGCCTTGCCACTGCGCGACGCACCTTCTGTGTGCCCTCAGTAGCGTCTGAACCGAAGTTGCTGTGGCTTACCATTGCCACCACTGGCTTCTCGTTGAAGAATCGCACTGCCGTTGATGACAGTTTGGCGAGATCGACGAGCTTGTCTGTGTCGGGGTTGTTGTTAATGAGCGTGTCGGCTATGAACAACGGGCCTCGAGCGGAGTTGATGATGTGCATGGTTCCGAAGTTCTGGTATTCGGGACGTATGCCAATAATCTCCTTTGCCACCTTGATGGTGTTCGAGTACTTGGTATATAGACCGGTGATGAAGGCGTCTGCCTCTCCTGTCTCCACCATCATCATGCCGAAGTAGTTGCGCTCGAACATCTTGTCGTTAGCCTCCTGATATGTATATCCGTCGCGCTGGCGCTTTTGGGTCAGAATCTTGGCGAAGCGCTCGCGGCGTTCAGCCTCGTTGTCATGGCGCAGGTTGATAATCTCAATGCCGTCGAGACTAAGTTCCAATTCCTTGGCGAGCTTCTCGATGCGCTCGTCATTACCCAGAAGTATTGGCTGGCATATACCCTCAGCCTTTGCCTGCACTGCAGCCTTTAGCATTGTGGGGTGGATTCCTTCGGCGAACACAACCCTCTGCGGATGGCTGCGGGCGGTGTCGTAGAGCTTCTGTGTGAGTTTGGTCTCCTGTCCGAGCAACTCGCGCAGGCGGTTCTTGTATGCTGTCCAGTCCTTGATTTCCTCGCGTGCCACACCGCTGTCTATAGCTGCCTTGGCCACTGCTGCCGACACCTCGGTAATGAGTCGTGGATCAACGGGCTTCGGGATGAAGTAGTCGGGACCGAAAGTGAGGTTGTTCACGTGATATACGTCGTTCACAACATCGGGCACAGGCTGCTTGGCAAGGTCGGCAATGGCATGCACTGCAGCCAGTTTCATCTCTTCGTTGATGGCGGTGGCGTGAACGTCGAGCGCACCACGGAATATATAGGGGAAACCTATTACATTATTAATTTGGTTGGGATAGTCCGAGCGTCCTGTTGACATCAGCACGTCGGGACGGCTGTCCATGGCATCCTCGTAGCTAATTTCAGGCACGGGGTTGGCAAGAGCAAACACGATGGGCTGGTCGGCCATCGAGCGTACCATGTCCTTGGTGAGCACGTTTCCCTTTGACAGTCCCACAAACACGTCGGCACCCTTCACAGCCTCTTCAAGTGTGTGAACATCGCGGCGGTCTGTGGCAAAATATTTCTTCTGCTCAGTCAGGTTGGGGCGGTCGCTGGTGATTACCCCCTTTGAGTCGAGCATGAGGATATTCTCGCGCTTTGCACCGAGGGCCTCATACAGCTTAGTACATGAGATGGCGGCGGCGCCTGCACCGTTCACCACAATTCTCACCTTGGATATGTCCTTGCCGTTCACCTCAAGTGCGTTCTTCAGTCCTGCTGCAGAGATGATGGCGGTGCCGTGCTGGTCGTCGTGCATCACGGGTATGTCGAGCGTGCGCTTCAGGCGTTCCTCTATGTAGAAACATTCAGGCGCCTTGATGTCCTCAAGGTTGATTCCTCCGAATGTCGGTGCTATTTTCTCCACTGCCTCGCAGAACTTCTCGGGGTCTTTCTCGTCAACCTCGATGTCGAATACGTCAATTCCACCGTAAATCTTGAACAACAATCCTTTACCTTCCATTACCGGTTTGCCGCTCATTGCGCCAATGTCGCCCAGGCCGAGCACAGCGGTTCCGTTACTGATTACGGCCACCAGGTTGCCCTTGTCAGTGTATTTGTAGGCATCGTCGGGATTCTGTTGAATCTCGAGGCAAGGGTAAGCCACGCCAGGTGAGTAGGCGAGACTGAGGTCTGTTTGTGTACGATAAGCCTTGGTGGGCTTCACTTCGATTTTACCAGGTCTGCCGTTCTCGTGGTATTCGAGGGCAGCCTCTTTTGTGATTTTTACCATAACTATACTATATATTTTTCTTGTTGTATTCTTGCATAATGTCCAAAATCGAGCGCAAAGTTACGAAAAAATGCTTAGAATCAGCAACATTTTTGTGTTTTTTTGCGATAAAATGCGATAACGATTACGTTATATGCAAGTTTTATGAAAAATAATTCATAAAAGTTTTGTTTTCTCAATTATTATTAATACTTTTGCAACCCAAATTTTGAAATGTTAGAAGATTATCAAGAATGAATCAGGTAACGAGAACGTTCGTATTGGTGGGATTGACGGTTGTCATATTGTTGGCGATGCACTTCCTTCCTACATTATATATAAAAGGTGTGGAGCTACGGCGCGTGAATGTGCTCAGCGACATATTGCCAGAGGTGTATCGTGAGCGCGATGCCATCGACGTGATTCCATCAGTGCCTATGCCGAAAATGGCTGCAAGAGCCGACTCTTCCGCATCTGTGCCCAATGGGCATGATATATCCAAAGCCGGTGAGCAAGGCTTCATGTCAGGAGACTCGTTGCCATCCAGATATACTGTGCGCACCTCCTCGGCTATACTTGATTTTTCCGAAGGTAAGGCAGGTGGAATGGGGCATTTCTATCATGCCCTGTCGAATATTGCCTCTCTTGGTCGTCCGCTACGCATCGCTTATTATGGCGACTCGTTCATTGAGGGCGACGTGATGACGTGCGACCTACGCGAGATGCTTCAGGCACGCTATGGCGGCAATGGAGTGGGGTGGGTGGATTGTGTTGACAAACTCAACGGATTCCGCCGTACAGTCAAGGTTAAGTCTCACGGTCTCAGTGCTCACGAGGTTGTAGAAAAACCTTTTCTTCATTCTCTCGAAGGCATCTCGCAGCGGTATTTCGGGGTTTCCGAAGGGGCAACTCTTTCGGTGACAACAACAGGATACAAGTCTCATGCCGCATCGTGGCAGACTGCCACGCTCTACATGCGAGCACAGGGAGGTATGTCGGTTGTGCATAATGCCGACTCAGTGTATGTCAGTCCGTCTCAGTTTGTACAGACTATTGTAACTCCCTCGCGCGGCAAGCGCACTGTTGATTACCGTTTTACCTCCGTGTCGGGTGTCAACCATCTCTTCGGCGTTTCGATGGAGTCAGGCAGCGGTGTCATCCTCGACAATTTCAGTATGCGTGGCTCTGCAGGATTCACTCTTGCCAACATTCCTGACCAGACGCTTGCAGATTTCGCCCGTCTGCGTCCTTACGACCTGATAATTATCCACTTCGGTCTTAATGTTGCAAGTGACAAGGCTCATGCATCCAACTATAAGGCTTACATCCGTCGAATGCAGCAAGCCATAGAACACCTGCGAAAGGCGTATCCCGATGCGTCGGTATTAGTAGTGAGCATACCTGACCGTGACCAGCGCACAGATGCGGGCATTATGACGATGAAGGGAGTGGAATCGCTCGTGGCATATCAGCAGATACTCGCCGCCAACTGCCATGTATCATTCTTCAACCTCTTCAAGGCTATGGGAGGCAGAGAGAGCATGAAGGTGCTTGTTGACAAAGGCTGGGCAAACAAGGACTACGCCCACCTGAGTTTCCGTGGCGGCCGGTATATGGCGGAAATCATATTCAAGGCATTGACGGAAGATTGATATTTTTTACGGAAGAGTGATATTTTTAATAAGCATTGATAGAAATAATGATTGAGCTGATAATAAAAGAATTCACATATAACCCTGCTGAGCCGCTTATCTTCAGCAGTGGTCTGTTCCTGTTCCTGTTTCTCGGATTCTCCCTTGTTTATGCGATGTTGCAGAACAAGCTCACGGCGCGACTCCTCTTTGTCACGGCGTTCTCCTATTATTTTTATTACAAGAGCAGCGGGCTGTATTTCTGTCTGCTTGCCCTTGTCACCGTCTCCGACTATATCCTCGCGGTCGGGATTGGCGGATGGCGCAAGCGACATCCCGACGGAAGATATAATTTTGTCAGTCGCCTACTGCTCACGCTGAGTATAGTCATAGACCTCTCGCTGCTCGGATATTTCAAATATACCAATTTTTTCGGTGAAATATGGGCGCAGCTCGTGGACGGCAACTTCCAGCCTCAAGATATTTTCCTGCCTGTGGGCATCAGTTTCTTCACCTTCCAGAGTCTCAGTTACACCATAGATGTATATCGCGGTGAGCTTAAGCCTCTCGGCACGCTGCTCGACTATGCGTTCTACGTGTCGTTTTTCCCGCAACTTGTGGCAGGTCCTATAGTCAGGGCGCGCGATTTTGCCCCGCAAATTCGCAAGCCACTTGAGGTTACTGACGAAATGTTTGCCCGCGGTGTATTCTTCATCGCTATCGGCCTGTTCAAGAAGGCGGTCATCAGCGACTATATATCTCTCAACTTTGTTGACCGCATATTCGACAATCCCTCACTATATAGCGGATTGGAAAACCTGCTTGGCATATATGGCTATGCCATGCAGATTTATTGCGATTTCAGCGGCTACAGCGACATGGCTATTGGTATAGCCTTGCTCTTGGGATTCCATTTCCCGATGAACTTCCGTTCGCCATACGCCAGTGAGAGCATCACCGACTTCTGGCGGCGATGGCACATCTCGCTCTCATCGTGGATACGCGACTATATATACATATCGCTCGGCGGTAACCGCAAGGGCAGGGTGCGCACCTACGTTAATCTCATTGTAACAATGCTACTTGGCGGACTTTGGCACGGCGCGAGTCTTAACTTCGTCTTCTGGGGAGGGTTGCACGGAGTTGCGCTCGCCGTCCACAAGATATTGCGCAAACACGTCTTCGGTCATGGTAGAAGCTATAGCTCCGAAGGTGTGCGCCAAGACTATTCCTCAACAGGTTGGCGACGCATAGGAGCCACGATACTGACCTTCCATTTCGTATGTCTTGCCTGGGTGTTCTTCCGCAACACAACCTTCGCTGGCAGTTGGACGATGCTCTCGCGCATCATCACCGACTTCCATGCCGAACTTCTTCCACAGGTGCTTGCGGGTTATCCATGGGTGTTTGGCATAATGCTCTTCGGCTATGTCACTCATTATCTTCCCGAATCTCTCGACCGCCTCTGCATAGTATTACTGCGCAAGGGCACTGTGGTAGCCTCGGCGATAGTGCTTTCAGCTGTCATATTCCTGGTTATCCAGACCAAGAGCAGCACCATCCAGCCGTTCATCTACTTCCAGTTCTGATATCGTTCATTAAACGTTAAAAAAATATACTTTCTCTAATTTTATCTAATATGTTTTGTAATTTTTCGTGGAAATATTACTTTTGCACCGTCAAATGAATTAATTACATACAATATAACATTTATAAGACATGAAAAAGAACATTATCAAAATCGCCGTCATAGCAATAATGCTCATATGCGGCAGCACAGGCGCAAGTGCGCAACTTAACCTTGGCAACATCCTTGGAGGAATCACAGGAAGCTCAAATACCAGTGATCTCATTTCGGGGCTTACATCCATCTTCTCCTCTGACAAGCAGGCAACAGCCGACAATATTGTCGGCACATGGGCTTACGACTCTCCTGCCATCGTCTTTGAATCCGAGGATTTCCTCTCAAAGGCAGGAGCAGCTTTGGCAGCCCAAAAACTTGAGTCCTCATTGCAGAAAACCATGGAGAAATATGGTATCACAAAGGATAAGTTCAGCATCACCTTCAAAGAGGACGGCACGTTCACTGAGATAATCCGTGGCAATAGCTTTTCTGGCAAGTGGTCGGTCAGCGACAACAAACTGAAATTGACCTACAAACTCAAGACAATGGAAATAACCACACAGAAAGAGGGCAACCAGCTGATGTTCGTCACTGATGCCTCAAAACTTCTCGGGCTTATCCAGACACTCGGCGCCAAGACAGCCACAAGTTCAAGTCTTTCCACCATCTCCGCGCTTGCGAAGAATATCACAGGAATGAAAATTGGACTCACACTCGTAAAACAATAATGACTTAGATACAAGGGACAATGAGAAACGCACAACCAGCCATAATTAGGGCTTTCTTCGCATCCTTCGCTGAAGGAATACTCTCATCCGAAGCCGAAAGACATAACGGGACAGTGGAAATGACGCCACAGGCAGTGAAGAAGGTAATGCTCGAACACTATGAGGATATATCGAAGAACTTCTTCGACATACTCTTCAATCCTTTAGCCATATTACATTACGATACGGCAGAGGAACTTGTTGGCATTTTGCGTTCTCCTGATATTGCCCCGAATATAAAGACACCTATGGACCTCATTCGATACGCATGCCGTACCGATGAGGCCCATGAGGATATGGTGACGGAATACCGTCGCAACTTCTCGTCTCTGCTTGCAGGAAAGGTGATGTCGATAAATGATTTCTATGAAGGATTTCCCGAAGGGTATCTCGAGGATAGCACCTGTCATAGTGAGCGTGAAGTAAGGGCATTGACCCAGGTGGTTGTCAAGGCATTCTTTGCGGGAAGAAAGGCGGCAAAGGGCGAATCGTCTGCCACAGGCTCCAACCAGGTGTATCTGTTCCGACTGCTTCTCGACTGCATGCAGACACTATTAAGCTCAGCACCTATTGAAATGGATGATGACATCGACCTTAACGCCGCATTTATTGCCGTATGCCGCAACGAACATAATATGACAACAATGCTAAACACCATGCAGTCGGCATCTATGGATTGTGTGTGACATTAAGGTAAATCAGTAAGTGGTGTCATTCCTTTAGCAAATCAGGTCTCAGCAGTCTTGTGCGCTCCATAGCCTGGTCCATCTCCCACTGTTTAATCTTTGCCTCATTGCCGCTGAGCAGTATCTCCGGCACCTTCCATCCCTTGTAGTCGGCAGGACGCGTGTAGATTGGCGCCGACAGCAGGTCGTCCTGAAAACAATCAGACAATGCGCTCTGTTCGTCGCCAATCACTCCTGGCACTACTCTCACTATGGCATCAGCCATCACCGCCGCAGCCAACTCGCCACCAGTCAACACATAATCACCGATACTAATCTCGCGGGTGATGAGATGCTCACGTATTCTGTGGTCGATACCCTTGTAGTGTCCGCATAATATAATAAGGTTGCCTTTAAGCGACAGGTCGTTTGCCACGTGCTGGGTGAATTGCTCACCGTCGGGCGACGTGTATATCACCTCGTCATAATCCCTCTCGGCCTTGAGTGCCGATATGCAGCGGTCGATAGGTTCACACTGCATCACCATCCCCGCGAATCCGCCGTAGGGATAGTCATCCACTCGCCGCCACTTGTCGAGAGTGTAGTCGCGCAGGTTATGAAGATGTATCTCGGCAAGTCCCTTTTTCTGTGCCCTTGCCAGTATTGACTCATTGACGAAGCCCTCAATCATTTCGGGCAAAACTGATATTATATCTATTCTCATGGCTGCAAAATTACTGCTTTTTATCCGAATAACGTAATTTTTCATAAAAATATTGGTGTTTTTTTATAAAAAGTTTTGCCAATTGTGATATTTTTGCTATTTTTGTGCCGTATATATGCAGTTCAACTGAAAATCAGACTAAATAAAGATTTATAAATGGCATGGTATAGCAAATATCTCTCGATATATGAAAAGCCCTTAAGTGAGGTGCCCGATGATGTGATTATCTCCACTCGCGAGCGTTTGGCGGCGATGCAGAGCGACAATCCGCTCGTGTCGATAGTCGTCATTGCGTATAACGAAGGGCAACGGCTTGCCCCCTGCCTATGGTCGCTAAGTGAGCTGCAGACATCATATCCAATAGAAATCCTTGGAGTGAACAATAATTCAAAGGATGATACAGAAGAAGTGTATAAGGCATTGGGAGTAAGATATTTCAACGAGAAGCGTCAAAGCCCCGGTTTCGCCCGTCAATGCGGTTTGGATAATTCCAAGGGGAAATACCATTTCTTTATAGATGCCGACACATTCTATCCGCCTCATTATGTTGAAACTATGATGCAGACACTCAAAATGCCTGGCGTGTCATGCGTTGGAGGATTCTGGAGTTACTATCCCGATGAGAATCATTCCGCCTTTGGCCTATGGATATTCGAGTTCATACGCGACACCTTTTTATATATTCAGCATTTCAAGCGTCCGGAGCTCTGCATCCGTGGTATGACCTTCGCCTTCAATGCCGACTATGCCCGCAAGGAAAAAATCCGCACCGACATACGTCGCGGAGAAGATGGATCGCTTGCTCTCTCTCTCAAAAAATACGGCCGCATCGCCTTCGTTCACAACCGCAAGGCACGCCCAGTCACCGGTTATGGCACTCTCGGCAATGGCAATCTATTCAGCAGCCTCATCTATCGTGCGCAAGTACAACTGAAGGGCATCAGTCGAATCTTCTTCAAAAAGGAGAAATACGAGGATTCGGAAGATAATCTTATAAAACAGAAATAACTATATGATTCACATTGCATGCTGTTCAAACGAGAAATTGGCACCAATCAAAATACTCTTTATGAAATATCAAAAAGCATCCGGGTGGAGGCATTTCACAATACAGAAATACGTATTTAAGAGAATCATATATCCGTTATTCCCAAATATAAAGAAAAAGGCTTGGGAAAACAAGACGTATATTGAGGGGTGGGAGAGTAGTTTCGAATAAATATCGATAGAGTTATGAATAAATTATTGTCCATAATCATTCCAGTTTACAATGTAGAGAAACACATTGTTAAGTGTTTAGAATCAGTGATGAGTCAAACAATCGACCATTCTATTGTTGAGTGCATTATTGTCAATGACTGCACTCCAGACAACTCAATGGATATTATAAGAGAACTAATCAGAGATTATCAAACAAATAACGGAAAGATGTCCTTTAGGATAATAAACCACACGGAGAACAAAGGAGTCTCAACGTCACGAAATGACGGTATAGATGCCGCAACTGGAGATTTCGTGTTCTTTATCGATTCTGATGACTATTTATATCCAGAGTGTCTTCAAACTCTATTTGAAGCACATCTCAAATATTCGAATGCAGATTTGATAATTGGAAATGCTTATAATGAGATATTAAACACTAATGAATTTGACATTTCAAAAGATAGGGTTGTAAATAATCTCAATTATCTGTTTCAAGGTACTTTAGCACATTATACAGTATGGAACATGTTGATAAGGCGTGATATGTTGAATAAATACGACTTGAGATTCAAAAGCAATGTAAGTGTATCCGAAGACGACCTCTTTAATTTTCAATTACAGTCAATGGCAAATCAGGCCGTTGTTATATCAGACATAACATATTTCTATAAGAAAAATGGTAATGGGCAAACCATGAACTTTAAATATGCAAAAGCTGTAGAAACACTAAAGGGGTATATATCCATACTATCTGTATATGAGAAAGATTTACAAGGTACATGCTATGTGGGAAAGAGTTTTTATGCATTCAATCTTGCGAATAGAGCATTGGATTTCCTTAACAATGCCAGAACATCCCTACCAGATGTTGAAGAACAAGAAAGACTGCTAAGGCAAATTATCCGTAAGATAATAATTAAACATATTGTGAATGTACGTCCAATACTTTTTTTTATGACTCTGCTTTTAACAAAGCCTTTTGAATGGCTTATCAAAATGCGGTTATATCGTAGATATTTTGACAAATTTTGCATGGTATTTTGGATTCCTTCGATGATGAGAGATTATTTGTCAATAAAACATAAATCTTAAAATTGACTTTGCATTATTGATAGACAATATTTTAAATTTTGTTTCAAGATGAAAATATTATTCCTCGTATATCATGGCTTCTCAGAAGAGAGCGGCATAAGCAAGAAAATCCATTATCAGGTGAAAGGTCTGCGGCAGAATGGACATGAAGTTCATCTCTGTTATTACGACTTTGACTCTCGCGGACATCGTTGCAGATATGTTGACGACAAGGTTATCGCCGACTATGGTATGGGAGCAATTGCTGCCTTGCGCTCGAGGACGCAACTGGATTGCATATATTATTATTGCATAGATAATGGTATAGAAATGGTTTATGCCCGCAGTTTCATGAATGCAAGTCCGGTGCTTGTCCGTTTGTTTGGAAAATTGAATAAGCAAGATATTAAGTGCGTGACCGAAATACCCACTTATCCCTACGACCAGGAATTCAAGGGTTATCCCTTGAAATATAAGATTCCACTCTACATCGACAAGATTTTCAGAAGGGCGCTTGCTGCCCAGATGGAGGCTATTGTGACGTTCTCAAATAAGGAGAGTATTTTTGGCCAACGCACCATCTGCATAAGTAATGGCATAGACTTGGACAGCATTCCTCTTCACAATCCCAAGAAGCAGCAGGACATTCATCTTATTGCCGTAGCGGAAATTCATTATTGGCATGGCTTCGACCGACTTGTTTCAGGCCTTGGAGAGTATTACAAAAGCAATCCGAATGGCAGAAAAGTGTATTTCCATGTTGTCGGTTGGGAAGACGACCGTGGAACCACAAGTAATGGTTATCTTACGGTAGAGCAGATGGCGAGAAAATATGGCATAAAGAAATATGTAATAAATCACGGCAAACTTTTTGGCGATAAGCTCGACGAGGTGTTCAACCAATGCGTGTTTGCCATTGGCAGTCTTGGTCGTCACAGAAGCGGCATAACTGAGATAAAAACGTTGAAAAATCGTGAATATGCCGCAAGAGGAATATCATTCATCTATTCTGAAAATGATAGCGACTTTGATGATAAACCGTATATAATCAAGGCACCGGTAGATGAATCGCCAATCAATGTGGTAGAGATAATTAACTATATAGATAATCACGACTTCAATCCTTCTGAAATCAGAAAGACCGTTGAGTATTTGTCATGGAAATATCAAATGGAAAAAGTTATAACAGAAATATAAATGCATTATGAATAATCATCCTATTCTTTCAATAATAATTCCGCTATATAACTGCGAGAAATATATCAAGCAATGTCTTGACACGATATTCAGACAAGAAATGAATGAATCTGAATTTGAGGTGATTGTTATAGATGACGGAAGCAAGGACAGCGGCTACTCATTGGCGTCTGAATATGCCAAGAGATACCAAAATATCATTGTTATCAAACAAGAAAACCAGGGAGTGGCTTGTGCGCGAAACAATGCCTTGGAGAAAGCAACGGGAGATTATGTCATGTTTGTTGATGCTGACGATATGCTTGTGACAGGAAGCCTTAAGCCCCTTCTTAATATTGCCGTTGAGAACAAGGCCGATATCGTTAAAGCTGCGCACAAGGAAGTTTCAGAAGATGCTGTATGTGAGGATTTTTCAAGTAGTCATGACAATAGCTCTATTCAGGTGATGACAGGCGAAGAGGCTGTCGTAAATATCACTCGCATGAAGGAGGGATATTGTTGGGGATATCTCATCTCCCGCAAACTGATAACAGATAACAGGTTGTCATTTCCTCCCAAAGTGGCATTTATGGAGGATTGGGCTTTTATAACCCAAGCAATACTCAAAAGCATGACTTTTGTCAATGCTGATGTCTTGTTGTATCTCTATAGGCGCAACTCGTCATCTTGCATGGCTAATGTCACGACAGAGAAAATGTTGCTTGGTTGCCAAGCGATAGACATTGTAGCCAATCTTGCCAAAGATACATCTGGAGATGTAAAGAAAAAGCTATCTGATAATATCTGTGTAAATATAAATATCGTCTTATGGTTTACCATCCATTACCGCAGCATCTTCCACAGAAAAAAAGAAATTATCAAGGCTCTACTCCAACTTCTACACCAGGTGGATAGAACATACATCCCAGGAAGTCTGAAATTATTCAGACTTTTCCCCAGAATATATATTATTGTAAGAAATCTATTGGCATCAAGAAAATACTGATAGCCAATTTTATTGTTTAGCCACTTTTTCAAATAGCTCCACCCACTGAGGCATAATTGTTTCAGCTGTGTATTGTTTTGCCTTTAGTCTTGCATTATTGCTCATTCTTAGCCTCTCTTCTTCATGAGTAATCATCCATTCAATAGACTCTGCCAACTTCTCAATGTTACCAATCGGAACCAAAAGTCCGTCTTCTCCATGAGTAATAAGATCAGCTGGACCATTAGGACAATCGAAAGATATGCAGGGAACGCCACAACTCATAGCCTCTACCAAAACGAGAGCAAAGCCTTCGTATCTTGATGTCAATAAAAATACAGAACTGTTATTGTATTCATCAAATATTCTGTCTGTGGGTACGTTGATTTTTACAGATTGCATCAAGTTGTGCTCAATAATCATGTTGTGTAGATAATTATGCAACTCGCCGTGCCCGAAAATATCAATTCTCCAAGTAGGAAATTTGTGAGCAATTATTGACCATGATTTAATCAGATAGTCAAATCCCTTCTGATTGGTTAATCGCCCTACACTCAATATCCTATTAGGACGCATGGAGTATGATGAACAACAATCCGGAACTTGTGATGCGAAATTTGGAATGACGTGTATTGGAATTGAAGTACGCTTCTTCCATTCGTTTCTATCACTTTCGGTCAATGTTACCATAAATGTGGTTTTGTCGAGAAAATTAAAAGATTTATTATCTACTTTTTTTGCAATATATCTTATGAAAAAATTATTATGCTTTAATTCATTCCTGATATCTGACATACATACATGAGATTCAATGATAAAACGATAAGGCAAGGATAATATACTTTCAAATTTATCAAAATCGTAAGTTGTCAAGACAACACAATCTGGATTGATTTTTTCGAGAATATTACTTAGTTTTGATTTAAACAAATGTTTTATCTTGTTTTTTTTAATGAAACGCTTCAATGGATTTAATGCGTATAATGGATAGAAGGGCACATCCAAATCAACTACATTAATTCTTTTGTCAAGATAATATGCAAAGGGATGATTTCCTTGCTCATATGTTATAAATGTTACATCATAACCATAATGACTTACAAGATAATTCATTTTATTAGATAGAATTCGCTCTACACCTGCTTTAGAGGCAAAAGCATGAAATATATAAACTATTTTCATAATCTGTAAATAGGGCGTTAGTTTTCTTTTATAAATGATTCTATCTCCTTAATCACCCCGGGATACTTGCTCGAGAACTTCCTGGCGAATAGATATTTCGACTTGAGGAGTTCCTCTGCATCGCCGTCTTGCCATGTATATGGTTCGCCCCTGCGTTTCTGCTCGGCTGAGGCACGGTTGAAGTCGATGAAGCGCATACAGCTGTGTATGCCATCATCAAGGTCGAAGATGTGCTCGCGGATTTCGGGATTAGAGATGAGTATGGAGTGCTTGTACATCTCGTCGCCACAGGTCGTGTGGGCGAAACGCCGGTTGATGAATTCCTCCTGGTCGAGCAGATACTTCACGGCATCTCCCGTGAGCGACACCCAGTTATGTCCAGTTCTGAATGTCAGTTCGTTGCCTCTGTCAACATGCAGGATGTCTTGTATTTTCAGTGCCGCATGGCGCACAATCTTCGCAAGCGTCACCTTCCATTTTGCCACAAAAGGAGTGCGGTAGTTCCAGCGCATAAGGAAATAATAGCGCCTTCTCTTGCGCTCTATGTCCCCCTTGATGAAGTCGGTGAGAGTGAAGAATCCGATGAACTCCTTACCCTCGTGCTTGTCGAAGAAGTCATGAATATAGTCTTGGGTCTTGATGGGAAGATCCACACCCGACAGTTTGTGATAATATTGATATGGCCCATGCTCGTAGGCAGTGCGGAATAAGTGCATCTCCGAGTGTACCTGTCCCACGTCTCCCCATCTCACGTCATATCGCTTGGGAGTGAAATACAGTTTGGAATGCTTAGGTTGATACAAATCCGGCATTGTCTTCACCTTCTTGTCGA
Source organism: Prevotella sp. (assembly GCA_022764085.1). Classification (GTDB taxonomy): domain Bacteria; phylum Bacteroidota; class Bacteroidia; order Bacteroidales; family Bacteroidaceae; genus Prevotella. The sequence continues at coordinate 826 of JALERP010000157.1, read as the reverse complement.
TATGCAGGAAGATGTCGTTGCGCGGGTCGTCGATGAGTGAGAGCAGCGTGTTGAGCAGTTCCCATTCATTATGTGCCATTATTAGGTATGCATGTCTGTTGTGTGCCATAAAATTATTTCATTAGGGTGATTGTTATAATTTATCTTTTCACCTCCCAGTCGCCAATTTGTTTGTCAAGTTGTTCAGCTCGCTGAATATGCTAACCTGTGAGAACTCAAGCATGGGTGCGTCATATTCGTCGATAAGGATGACCACCCTCTTGCCAGTCATCTTATGTACGTTTCTTATGAGGTTGCTAAATCTCACATTAGGATCGGTGACATTGGATGACAAACCAAAACGACTTTCATTTTCTTCCAGGATATAAAGGAGATAGCGTTGCAGTTGGTCTTTTTCCATGTGCTTCCCAGAGGCCATACAGAATCTCAGCACGGGATATTCTGTCCAATCTTTCTCCACGGTGTCTATAAAAAGTCCCTTGAAGAGTTCCTTCTTACCTTCGAAATATGACTGCAATGTAGAAACAAACAATGACTTACCGAACCGCCTCGGGCGGCTCAGGAAAACACAATTGTTGGTATTTATCATATTCCAGATATACTCTGTCTTGTCGATATACAGCATATCATTCTCTATGATTTTCTCAAAAGTCTGTATGCCCACGGGCAGTCGTCTTAATTGCTTCTTTTCCATATTATTCAGCTTTTACAACTGCAAATATACGCAATTTCCTACTTAAAATGACATATTTGAATGATATTTTAAGAATAATTAAGCGTAGATTATGGTTATTCTTCAGTTTTTATTATTAATTTTGCGGTGTAA
>JALERP010000075.1 GCA_022764085.1 Prevotella sp. | reverse complement strand
TATTAATGCCTTGAATCTCATTGATGGCATCGACGGATTGTCTTCTTCCCTGTCGCTTATTGCCTTGTGTGTGTATTTGTTCGTTTATTCGGATTTTAATGCATGGGTAATTTGTGTTATGTGTGCGGGATTGGCTGGAAGCTTAGTGGCGTTCTTTTATTTCAATATGTTTGGAAAGCCTGACAAGGGTACAAAGATATTTATGGGTGACTCCGGCAGTCTTACCTTGGGCTATATCATTTCCGCGTTGTTCGTGAGGTATTTGATGCTTTATGCCGAGGACGGAGATTCTGACTATAGTGGGGTGATTCTCATATATTCAGCATTGATTATACCCGTATTTGATGTAGTGAGAGTTGTGCTGTTCAGGCTTCGCAAAAGACAGCCGATATTTGGAGCTGACAGAAATCATATTCACCATAGACTGATGGATGCCGGGCTGAATCAACAAAAGACTCTTATGGTCATTATTGCCATGGCAGTTTCTTTCATTATTGTAAATGCCTTGTTATATAGGCTTATTGGTAACACCACACTAATAGTAGTTGTGGATATCGCGCTATATACACTTTTGAGCCTGGGTGTCAGAAGAAAGGGTATAAACAAGTAATTCTGATAATACTCAGAATTTCTTTCCGAAGACAATGCTCGTGAATGTCATCCACAGGATCTTCATATCGAAAAGCAGGGAGTTGTGGTCGAGATAGTAGAGGTCGAGGTCAAGGCGTCGCAGCATCTTCTCCATGGTGTCGGTATATCCGTTATACAGAGTAGCGTATGAAGTCACGCCTGGCCTTATCTGGTATAACTTCACGTAGTCGGGGTTATGCTTCATTATCTGGTCGATGTAGTATTTGCGCTCAGGGCGCGGACCCACGAAAGACATGTCGCCTTTGAGCACGTTCCATAGCTGTGGCAGTTCGTCAAGATGATGCTCCCTCAAGGTCTTTCCTATTCTTGTCAGGCGCTCATCGTTATTTTGTGAAAACAGCAGGGGCTCGTCTTCTTCCGCGTTCATTTTCATGCTGCGGAACTTGTATATGAAGAAAGGTTTGCCGTGTAAACCGATTCTCTCTTGTGAGAAAATAGCTGTTCCGCCGTCTTCTTTTCTTACCATTATGTAACAATAAAGAAATAGAGGGGAGAATACGACAAGTGTGATTGCCGATATTACAATGTCAAGGGTTCGTTTTGCTATTTTCTGTATGGTATTCATATTATTATAAAGAATCAGTTATAAATAAAACTAAAATAGTCTTGATTTATTGTGCATATTTGATTCTTTTTTATTCATAATGCCAAAATACATTGTTTATTCTTTATTTTGGCAATATTCCAGATTTAGCCACGGTTAACTGCACACCGAAGTTGTTTCCCGTCTGCGTTCCCCTGTCAAATGCCATTGCTGCCGTAATGTCCCATCCTTTCTTCATCCTGCACGACAACTCGCCCATGCAGTAGAAACCGGTTTTGGGGTTGGGGTAGGGTTGCCTGTAAGTGCCGTAGCCCTTTTGCCATGTAGAGAGTATTCGGTAGCTGAGGTTATGAGTGGGTTGCCCGGATATGCCGACATGATATGCCACGAATCGGTTGTTCTTGAACTCGATTATTCCGTCGGTGTTGTATATTGGGGATGTGTATAGCGGGTTGCCGATAGCCTGTCCCCAATGTTGCCAACCAGTGAACAGATGGTGGTTGTAGTAGTTGTCAATGCCGCCTATATGGTCGGAAATATGCTCGGTGTGGTCATGGTAGATAGGGCCACTCTGGTATTTCGTATATACGTATTCCGCCACGATGTTGTTAAGATATCTGAAGTTTTTCAGCTTCAATTCCATGCCTAACATGATGTCTTTCATCTGGTAAAGCAGAAATCGGTTTTGTTTTTTCTCGTTCCATTCTGTCCCTTCGCCATATCCGTCGTAGTCGAGCAGGAACATCGACGAGTGGTCTTCAAAGAAATGGTCGGCGTATAGTCCAAATGACCACTTGGGTTTGTCGATATCTAATCGTGCCACCCAACTGCCCACAACGTTGCCTCTGGCATTCTGATACACATCCTCACTGGTGTCAGCACCACCGGGAATGAGAGCGGTAAGGAATGCGTCAAGTCCTTTGTCGTTTTCCATCACAAGCATTTTGCCGTATTTGTCAAACAGATATGATGTACCGCCGAATTGGGATGCCATCTCAAGACCTATGGTAAGGGAGACAGGACAATGCTTCTTGGCGTTGGCAATACGCAAATATCCGGCTTTGGAATGGTAGAGAACGTTTTCCGTGTAGCGTGATTTAAGGTCGGTGAATTCTTTCTGCCATCTTTGGTCGGTTGTCATGCCGTATGAAAGATGTCCCTTGATGGAAACCCATCCGTGGGTGAACGGCAGTGTCCAATAGTCCTGAAGTGCCACGCGTATTTGTGGGACGGGACGGGCGTTGATGCCTAATGTCTGCGAACCGGTGCTCAGGGTTTGGCTCTTCAGTTCCATCGGGTATTCCTTGCTTCCAAATGTCAAAACACCTTTCTTCCATCTGCCTTCCAAATATGCCTGCTGCACAATAACCTTACTGGAATAGTTGAATGCTGCGGCAATGTCAACCATTCCTCCCAAAGAAAATTGTTCCAGCGAATCCAAGGTGGTTTCCTTTGTCAATGAGGCTCTCATATATCCGTTGCTGGTGTCGAGCGAGCTAAGACCATGCCTGTTGGCATTAAGCCAAAACGGGTTATTGTCTCCAGAACTGATTGTGGTCTGGGTGCTGACTTTCCATTTTAAGTCTTTATCCTGAGCATTAGTGATGAGGGCAGCCTGAAGGGCATATAAGACAATAAGGTATTTCTTCATTAAATGAATTTGGAAAACAAAGCCATATCCCTTTCTTAGGGACATGGCTTTGTAATAGAAAAAAACTGATATTTATTTCTCAGAAGCCAGACGATCCTTGATAGCCTTGCTTTCTGCCTCATATCCGGGCTTGTCGAGCAGGGCGAACATGTTCTTCTTGTATGCCTCTACTCCTGGCTGGTTGAACGGGTTGACTCCGAGGATGTTGCCGCTGATGCCGCAGGCAATCTCGAAGAAGTAGATAACCTGGCCGAGATAGTACTCGTTGAGTTCGGGCATGCTGACACGGATGTTGGGAACACCACCGTCAACGTGAGCCAGACGAGTGCCCAGCTCTGCCATCTTGTTAACATCGTCAACACGCTTGCCAGCGAGGAAGTTCAGACCGTCGAGGTTCTCATCGTCGTTGGGGAAGAGCATTGTGCGGTTGGGCTTCTCTACGCTGATTACTGTCTCGTAGATAGTGCGCTCGCCTTCCTGAATCCACTGGCCCATGGAGTGCAGGTCGGTGGTGAAGTCGCAAGATGCGGGGAAGATACCCTTGCCGTCCTTGCCTTCGCTCTCGCCGTAGAGCTGCTTCCACCACTCGCTCATGAAATGGAGCTTGGGCTGGTAGTTGACCATAATCTCAATCTTCTTGCCTGCCTCTGCATACAGGGCGTTGCGCACTGCGGCATACTGGGCTGCAATGTTCTCAGAGAAAGGTACATCCTTGCCGCAGGCTGTCTCCATCGACTGGGCACCCTCTACGAGTTTGGCGATGTCGAGACCGGCGCAAGCTATAGGCAGAAGTCCTACAGGAGTGAGCACTGAGAAGCGTCCGCCTACATTGTCGGGGATGATGAATGATGTATATCCTTCCTTGTCGGCACATGTGCGGGCGGCACCCTTCTTGGCGTCGGTAACTGCCACGATTACCTTCTTGGCCTCTTCCTTGCCGCGCTGCTCCTCGCACTGTTTCTTCAGCAGGCGGAATGTGAGGGCGGTCTCGGTGGTAGTACCTGACTTTGAGATATTGATTACGCCGAACTTCTTGTCCTTCAGATAGTCAGTTAGTTCTGAGAGATAGTCCTCGCCGATATTGTTTCCGGCAAAGAGGATGGTGGGGTTGCTTTTGTCATTTACGAGCCAGGCAAAAGAGTTGCTCAGGGCTTCGATGACAGCGCGTGCTCCGAGGTAGCTGCCGCCGATACCTGCAACGACGATAGCCTCGCAGTTCTCGCGCAGCACGTTTGCACAATCCTGTATCTGCTTGATGAAGTCAGCAGAGATGGATGAGGGAAGGTGAAGCCATCCTAAGAAGTCATTACCTGGGCATGTGCCGTTTTCAAGGGCCTCCTGTGCGGCCTTCACCTGAGGCTCAAGTGCCTCCACTGCTCCAGCCTTCAGAAACTGGGCAGCCTTTGTGATGTCAAGTGTTATATTCTTCATAATTTACAATGATAATAAATCCCTAATTCCTAATTCCTAATCCCTAATTCCTAATTATCTAAATGAGTCCGTGAGCAGCTTGATTTCAATCTGCGGACTGATTCGCTCATATAGGATGTTATATACGGCATCGAGTATAGGCATGTTGACGTGCATTCGGCGGTTGATTTCCTTCATGCACTTGGTGCCGAAGAATCCCTCCGCTATCATCTCCATCTCTATCTGTGCACTCTTCACGCTGTAGCCCTTGCCGATCATAGAGCCGAAGGTGCGGTTGCGCGAGAAATTGCTGTAGCCGGTCACCAACAAGTCGCCGAGATATACTGAGTCATACACGCTGCGCTCTATCGGGTGCACTGCCGTGAGGAAACGCGACATCTCCTGCACTGCATTTGACATAAGCACAGCCTGGAAGTTGTCGCCGAACTTCAGACCGCTGCATATTCCAGCCGCAATGGCATACACGTTCTTCAGTACCGATGAATATTCTATGCCTATGACATCGCTGCTGGTCTTGGTTTTTATCACGTCGCTGTTGAGTATCTCGCAGAATGCCTGTGCCTTGTCGCGGTCGGAGCAACCTACGGTGAGATACGACAGGCGTTCGAGCGCAACCTCCTCGGCATGCGATGGGCCGCCGATGCATGCGAGATTGTCGTAAGGCACGTCATATACCTGATGGAAATATTCTGAGCACACTAAGTTCTCGTCGGGCACTATACCCTTGATGGCGGTGATGACAAACTTGTCGCGTATTCTCGTCTTTAGCTTCTTGAGGTGATTCTTCAAGTAGGGCGAGGGAGTAACGAAAACAAGCGTGTCATAGTCACGCACTATGCGGTTGATGTCGCTCGAAAAGAATATCTCCTTAGTGTCGAAGTGGACGCTGGTCAGATAAGCAGGGTTGTGGCCCATGCGTCTGAATTCCTCTATGCGGTCGTCGCGTCGCATATACCATCCGATGTGGTGAGTGTGTCTCACCACTATCTTGGCAATGGCCGTTGCCCAGCTTCCGCCACCTATGATGGCTATCTTACCGCAATCGAACATTTCTTCACCTTTATTTATATATAATACTATTGTTGGGCTGCCTCAATCCATGCGGCAAATTCCTCCACCTTGGGATTGTCGTAGCCGAGCTTGTATTTCTTGTTTACTCCGCACACGTCCATTTGCAGTTTCTGAGGGTTCACCTCGCGGATGTCGCTCACGAGATAGTAGCCGCACTTGTTGAGCACTGCCACCCATTTCTCCTCGACACCTATCTTTGCCCACTCCTCGTTGCTGCTGCGCGGTGCCTTCTTCTCTGGCTTCATCTGCGGGAAGAAGAGAACCTCCTGGATATATGTCCTGCCTGTCATGAGCATCACGAGGCGGTCGATTCCTATACCGATACCGCTTGTGGGAGGCATACCGTATTGCAGGGCGCGCAGGAAGTCCTGGTCGATAATCATTGCCTCGTCGTCTCCCTTGTCCGCCAGCTTCATCTGATCGATGAACCTCTGCTCCTGGTCAATCGGGTCGTTCAGCTCCGAGTAGGCGTTGGCAAGCTCCTTGCCGTTAACCATCAGCTCGAAACGCTCGGTGAGCCCGGGCTTGGAGCGGTGCATCTTGGTCAGTGGAGACATCTCCACGGGATAGTCGGTGATGAATGTAGGCTGGATATATGTGCCCTCGCAGAACTCGCCGAATATCTCGTCGATGAGCTTTCCCTTGCCCATCGTTTCGTCGATTTCCATATTGAGCTTCTTGCATACCTCGCGTATCTCGTCCTCTGACATTCCGTTGAGGTCATATCCTGTCTTTTCCTTGATGGCGTCGAGGATAGGGAGACGGCGGAACGGGGCCTTGAAACTGATGACCTGTCCGTCAATCTCGCGTTCGGGCTTGCCGTTTACTGCGATGCAGACGGTCTCGAGGAGTTTCTCGGTGAACGACATCATCCAGTTGTAGTCCTTGTACTGTACGTAAAGCTCCATACAGGTGAACTCGGGATTGTGGTTGCGGTCCATACCCTCGTTGCGGAAGTTCTTTCCTATCTCATACACGCCCTCGAAACCTCCCACAATAAGTCTCTTGAGATAAAGCTCGGTGGCGATGCGCATATACATGTCGATGTTGAGGGCATTGAAGTGGGTGATGAACGGGCGCGCGCTTGCACCTCCTGCAATGCTTTGCAGGGTAGGGGTTTCCACCTCGGTGTATCCTGCCTCGTCGAGCACTCGGCGGATGGTACGGATGACAGTGGCGCGCTGGAGGAATGTGTCCTTTACACCCTCGTTAACCACGAGGTCAACATATCTCTGGCGGTAGCGCAGTTCAGGATCCTCAAACTTGTCGTATGCCACACCGTCCTTGTATTTCACGATAGGCAGTGGCTTGAGACTCTTCGAGAGTAGGGTAAGCTCCTTGGCATGAACTGATATCTCGCCTGTCTGTGTGCGGAAGACGAATCCCTTCACTCCTATGAAGTCGCCTATGTCAAGCAGACGCTTGAACACCTTATTATATAAATCCTTGTCCTCGCCGGGGCAGATGTCGTCACGAGTGACATATACCTGTATTCTTCCCTTTGAGTCCTGAATCTCCACAAAACTTGCCTTTCCCATGACACGGCGGCTCATCATACGTCCGGCGATGCACACCTCGCGTGGCTCGTCCTCGTCCTTGAACTCGTCCTTAATGTCAGTCGAGAAAGCATTGGTTGGATACTCGGCAGCAGGATACGGGTCGATACCCATATCCCTCAATTCCTGCAGACTCTGTCGTCTGCCTATTTCCTGTTCACTTAGTTCTAAAACATTCATGTCGTTTGTCGAATATATTCGTTCTTTACTTATGTGGGTGCAAAATTACTAAATATATTTGAATAAACCACGTTTTTTTATTTTTTTATACCTAAGAAAGGTAGTCGAATCTGCAAAAATGTTAAAAAACGGGCGAAAAAGCGTTTTTTTAGGTGTAATATTTGGTAGTTAATCATAAAAACTGTACTTTTGCGTTTGTAATTACCAAAGTAGATGTTCTATGTACACAACTAAAATGAAAGAACGCGTTGTAGGCGTTGATATCGGTTTGGAACAAACCACTTATGCGATAGTTGATTTGAGGGGAAAGATTATTGCCAAAGATAGCTTTCCCACTGATGAATACGCAACTATCAGTTCGTTTGTAAGCAAGCTTGCCGAGAGCATAATGCTCCTGGCTGAGAATAATGGCGGGTATGAGACCATACGTTCGGTTGGTATTAGCTGTCCGAGTGCGAACTTCAAGACTGGATGTATGGAGAATGCTCCCAACATGCCGTGGAAGGGAGTCATTCCGTTGGCAGCCCTGCTGCGCGACCGTCTTGGCCTTGCCGTTGCCCTTGGCAATGACTGTCATGTCATGGCTCTGGGTGAGCACGCCTTTGGTTGTGCTCATGGAATGAAGGACTTTATATTGGTTGGAATCGGACATGGACTTGGCAGTTGTATGTTCACACGCAACAAGGCTCACCTTGGAGCCAACGGATTTGCCGGTGAGATAGGTCATACCTGTGTCGTTGACAATGGTCGCCAGTGTGGTTGTGGACTCAAGGGATGTCTTGAGGCATACGTTGCCGCCAAGGGTATTGTGATTACTGCAAAGGAGATGCTTGAGGCGAGTGACAAGCCTTCTCTTATGAGGGGCGTGGAGAAACTTACTCCCAAGATGATTTCTGAATTCTGCGACCTGGGTGACGAAATCGCTATTGAGGTATATCGTCGTACGGGGTATCTGCTCGGCCTGGCACTTGCCACGGTGGCATCGCAGCTCGACCCTGAGGCTATTATCCTTTCAGGAGGTATTCCTCATGCAGGAAAATGGCTGCTTGAGCCTGCCCAGGAGTCTTTCGACCAGCATGTGTTCCATAACATCCGAGGCAAGGTGAAACTGCTTATCACTACTTTGGACGACCGCGAGCGTGACCTCCTCGGTGCCAGTGCATTGGCATGGGAGGTTGAGGAGTACTCGCTCTTTAAGTAACTCCACTTACGGAAGTTAGTTGAATATATGGACTTTGGATTTATATTAGACAAGATTAATGCGGAGCGTAATATGGCTACGGTGTTGGGGATGGAGTTTATTTCAACACCGGAGCCAGATACTTGTATGGCGCGAATGAATGTGGATGAAAACAGCAGGCAGCCTATGGGGTATCTCAGTGGAGGCGCATCTTTGGCATTGGCTGAGACATTGGCAGGGGCAGGCTCTTCTGCCCTTTGTCCCGACAAGATTTGTGTCGGAATAAATGTCAGCGGCACTCATGTAAAGGCTGTACCACAGGGAGATACCGTCACGGCTCTTGCACGCATAGTGCATAGCGGCAGCACACTGCATGTGTGGAACGTGGATATCACAGATACATCAGGTCAGCTCATATCCACTGCAAGCGTAACTAATTATATAATCGACAAGAAGAAATAGATGGAGAGTTACGCATTATTCCGTAAGCCGGGTGAACTTGAATATACAGAGATGTTGCAGACATCCGGCGAACCTATGAGATTTGACTCCGTGGAGGCACTCAACGGGCATAGCGGTTTTGTCATCGCTCCCTTTGCCGTGACCAGCGACTGTCCTGTGCTCTTGCTGCAACCGGATAAGATTGTCAAGCGTGCCTTCCCTCCTATGCAGGGATATGACTTTGCGCCCGAGGGCAATGTCGAGCAGCGGATATCCCTTCGTGACGATTATGCCCGTGATTTCTCTTCTTTTCATTCACGTATTGCCGAGGGAAAGTTCTCCAAGATTGTGCTTGCCCGGCAGTCGGTTGACGTTATCGGGAATCCAGAACCGCCTCGACGTCTGTTTGAGAGGGCGTGCCATCTGTATTCCAATATGTTTGTTGCTCTTGTCAGCACTCCTCTCAGCGGCACATGGCTTACTGCCACTCCCGAACTGCTGCTCGAAAGTGAGGGCGATGAATATCATACCATTGCCCTTGCCGGTACAATGGGACTTTGGGGCAGGACATTGTGGAACGAGAAGAACAAGAACGAACAGCAATATGTCGCTTCGTATATAGAAGAATGTATAAGTGAGTTTTCGCATGAGTGTTCGTGCCATGGGCCATATACCGTTTCTGCGGGAGATGTATGCCATTTGCGCACAGACTTCTCGTTCTCATTAAAGGATAAGGCACGATTAGGGGATTTCCTGGCGAAATTGCATCCCACACCTGCCGTTTGTGGATTGCCGAAGTCTGCCACAATGGATTTTATACTCGAAAACGAAAGTGTAGCACGTAGGTACTACAGTGGTTTTATGGGAACTATAGGCAGCGACGGCACTGCCAGTCTATATGTCTCGCTACGTTGTATGGAGATTTGCGGCAATGAATACCGCCTTCATGCCGGTGGCGGACTGATAGCTGACAGCGAGGAGGAGTCGGAATGGAATGAGACCGAGTCAAAAATGCAAACGATAAGGAGATGTTTTACAAGGAAGATAAAGTGAATATGCTGATTGGGCTCCTGAAAGAATACCACGTGGAAAACGTGGTGTTGTGTCCGGGAAGCAGAAATGCAATTATTGCGAATAACATATTGGAGGATGGTTCATTCAATTGTTTTCCCGTAACCGATGAGCGTTCGGCAGGGTTCTTCGCATTGGGGCTAAGTATCGGCATGAATCCTTCGGCTATCGTTGTCACATCGGGTTCCGCATTGCTTAATGTGGCTCCCGCAATTGTTGAGGCTTACTATCAGAGAGTGCCGGTTATAGTAATTTCTGCCGACCGCCCCCAGGAGGACATCGGGCAGAATGTCGGTCAGACGATGCGCCAGTACGGTGCTCTCGACAACTATGTGGCATGTTCGGTGAACCTTACTGATGCCATGGGTGACAATACGTATTATCATAACCGGTTGATATGTGAGGCATTGGCCAAGTCTGGCGAATACAAGCGTCCTGTGCATATCAATGTTCCATTGCCAAGTCCCGCCGAGTGTGAACAGGCTGACGATATGCCCGCTATACCTTATAATAAGATATATGTGCCTGAGGTAAGTTGTGACATTGAGGACATAAGGGATGTTGTTGATGAAATGTCAAGCGCAAGGCGCCCGATGATTGTCTTAGGCCAGGAGATTGCCACACAAGGGCTGAGTGCGGAATTGGAGATGCTGAAACAGAGTGTTGTAGTGCTTAGTGAACCATTGAGCGACCTATATGCCCGGCCTTATGCCGGTTTTATCGACTCTATTCCTGACTCGATGCTTCCTGATTTCATTGTTTATATCGGTGGTACAACCGTATGCCGAAGCATATATTCACGTTTCGCTTCCATTACCGACCTTACAGTTTGGCGAGTAGATCAAGCCGGCGAGTTTACGTCTCCTTTCCGTCGTCTCGACGGGGTGCTTCGTTGCAGTGCTTTTGATTTTGTCCGTATCGCCTCTGACCGTCTAAAGATGGATAAACCGGTTGTTAACTCTTCGTATTATCATGAATGGCATGAGGCTTTCGACAAGGAGAACCAACGCTTGATGTCTATAGACGATAACATGCTGACTGCGGCTGCCACTGTGAAATATTTTGAAGAACAGTTGGAGGATATTGACTACGATTATTACGTGCATTACGGTAACAGTACTGCCGTCCGCCTTGCATGTCAGTATGCCTGGGGACATGGGGTGTATTGCAACCGTGGAATAAACGGAATAGAGGGTAGCTTATCTACTGCAGCCGGACATTCTGTCATCAAAGAAAACGATATGGTGTTTTGCGTTCTTGGTGACCTAAGTTTCTTTTACGACCAAAATGCCTTGTGGAACAATAACCTCAGTGGAAACCTCCGCATTATCATCCTTAATGACCACCATGGCGGTATCTTTGATAATGTAAAAGGCCTGGAGACATGTGCCGGGCGTGACCGTTTCATCGCAGGACGTCATACTGCCGATGCCCGTGGTATATGCACTCAGAACGACATCGGCTACCTTTCTGCTAAGACTGTTGCCGAGATGCATCTCGGTATTGTAACCTTGCTTACTGCTGAGACTGAAAGACCGATGGTGATGGAGGTGATGGTTGGGAGTTAAGAATTAAGAGTTAAGAATTAAGAGTTAAGAAATATTTTTATGGCAACAAGAGAATGGAAGAAGATAAAGGATTTCCAGGAAATCCTGTTTGAAGAGTATAATGGTATTGCAAAGATAACAATCAACCGTCCGCGCTATCGCAATGCGTTCACCCCGCGCACCACATTGGAACTGAGTCAGGCATTTGCCTATTGCCGCGAGGCTTCGCGCATCAGTGTCGTAATACTTACGGGTGCCGGCGACAAGGCTTTCTGCTCGGGAGGCGACATGCACGTCAAGGGACGTGGAGGTTATGTTGACGAGGACGGTGTGCCACGCCTAAGTGTGCTCGACGTGCAGATGCAAATACGTCGTTTGCCTAAGCCTGTGATAGCGATGGTGAATGGATATGCCATTGGCGGAGGTCATGTCCTTCATCTTGTATGCGACCTTTCGATTGCTTCCGAGAATGCCATCTTCGGACAGACAGGGCCTAAGGTCGGTTCGTTTGATGCAGGATTCGGAGCAAGCTATCTTGCCCGTTGTGTTGGTCAGAAGAAGGCCCGCGAGATATGGTTCCTTTGCCGACAGTATTCTGCCGAAGAGGCTGAGCGCATGGGACTCGTAAATAAGGTCGTGCCTTTCGAGCGTCTTGAAGATGAGTGCGTTGAGTGGGCTGAGACTATGATGGAGCGCAGTCCGCTTGCCTTGCGCATGATAAAGGCAGGCCTTAATGCTGAACTCGACGGGCAGGCCGGTATTCAGGAGTTGGCTGGTGATGCCACAATGCTCTACTACTTCCTCGATGAGGCACACGAGGGAGGAAAGGCTTTCCTCGAGAAGCGCAAACCCGATTTCCAGAAATATCCCAAACTTCCGTGATATATTAATTAAGAATAAGAATTTAACACAAAGACACAAAGGAACAAGGGTGTTTTTGGGGAACACAGAGGCACAGAGCCACGGAGAATATATTTTAAGTTTTCTGAAGAAACAGAGACAACAAGCGACTTAAAAGTTGCCACAAAGCCTTGCGATAAGGAAATCTTTGTGGCCTTAGTCAAAGCAGATTTATCAGCTCTCTGTATCTTCTGCCGCCTAAATAAACTTAATATCTTTGTGTCTTTGTGTTTAAATAAAAAACTCAGTGACTCAGTGACTCTGTGTTCAAAATCACTTCATAGTAATATCATTCTAATAATTCAGAATATGTATAAGATAGAAATAAAACCGAGGGTATTCCACTTCAGGCAACCGGCAGGCACGTCACGTGGAGTGTATACAGAACGTAAGTCATGGCTCTTGACAGTGACTTGCGACGAAATGCCGGGACGAAAGGGAGTGGGAGAGTGTGCACCGCTGCCTGACCTTAGTTGCGATGCAACACCCGAATTCGAGAAGACATTGAACGCAGTGTGCGAGAGATTCTGCCATGAGGGCAAAATCAACTATCAGATGCTGCGCCCATATCCTTCTATCCTATTCGGATTGGAGACGGCATTGCTCAACCTTGAACGTGGGGATATCCTCTTCGACACTCCTTTCACACGTGGCGAGGAAGGCATTACCATAAACGGACTCGTATGGATGGGTTCTTACGAGGAGATGCTCGCACGCATAGAGGAAAAGCTCGAACAAGGATTCCATTGCATAAAGCTGAAGATTGGTGCCATCGACTTTGACTACGAACTTGACATGGTCAAGAGAATACGCGACCGATTCTCCCGACGTGAGGTGGAATTGCGCGTGGATGCTAACGGCGGATTCAAGTATGAGGAGGCCTTGTATAAGATGGAACTTCTCTCGCAGTATGCCATCCACTCCATCGAGCAGCCCATCAAGCCCCGACAGTGGGGATATATGGCACAGCTATGCCGCGACTCTCCATTGCCAATAGCCCTCGACGAGGAACTCATAGGGGTTAACATGCCTGAGATGAAGGCACAGGTGCTGAATATCATCAAACCAGCATATATAGTGCTAAAACCTTCGCTCCACGGTGGAATACAAGGTACAAGGGAATGGGTGGAAATAGCCCGCGACAAGGGCATAGGCTCATGGATTACAAGTGCGCTTGAGAGCAACATAGGTCTTAACGCCGTAGCCCAGCTCGCCGCCGATATCTATGGCACTGGCGACAAGGTGATGGCGCAAGGTCTCGGCACGGGTCAGCTCTTCACCGACAATATCTCCATGCCCCTTGAGGTGAGAGGCGAGAAACTGTTTTTTGAACACAGAGGCACGGAGACACAGAGAAAAGATTAAGTATTAAGAAGATACAGAGATGAAATAAAACTCTGTGACTCTGTATCTCTTTGTTTATAATTCTGTATCTCTGTGTTTTAATATAAAGATATGACGTTAGAAGAATTCCTTGCGCAATGGAATGATGCTTCGGATATTATTGAAGTGCATACCAGCGGCTCCACAGGCAAACCCAAGATGTTGCTTGTGGAGAAACGGCGTATGGAGAATTCTGCAAGGATAACTTGCGACTTTCTTGGATTAAAAAAGGGCGACACGGCACTCCTGTGCATGCCCCTCGACTATATTGCCGGTAAGATGGTGGTAGTGCGCTCCCTGGTGAGTCATTTGCATTTGATTTCCGTCACACCGTCAAGCCATCCGTTGAAGGATATCACGCAACAGGTAGATTTTGCAGCCATGGTGCCACTGCAGGTGTATTCATCACTGCAAGTTGCCGAAGAGGCTGAGCGACTCAGGTCCATCCGCAATTTGATAATAGGTGGCGGCGCAATCGACGAGTCATTGGAGAGCCTGTTGCGTCAGTTTCCAAATGCAGTATGGAGTACTTACGGCATGACAGAGACATTGTCGCACATAGCCTTGCGGCGCATTAGCGGCGAGGAATCGAGTCTTTGGTATTCCCCCTTCGACAGTGTGGATGTGAGCTTGTCTTCAGATGGTTGTCTTGAGATATATGCACCGGCGGTTAATCCCGAAAGACTAAAAACCAACGACATAGCCGAACTACGCACCCTTGCTGATGGAAAAAAACAATTCCGAATCCTCGGGCGTAAGGACAACGTCATTGACAGTGGCGGTATAAAGATACAAATAGAGGAGGTGGAAAGACTCTTGCGTCCACACCTCAAATGTGGATATCTGATTACCAAGGTGCCCGATGCCCGTCTTGGCGAGGCGGTCACTCTATTGGTGGATACATTAAATAAAGAGGGATTGGCTGAAATATGCAGGGCTGTTCTTCCCAAGCACTGGGTGCCCCGACATATCCTCACCGTCAAACCATTGCCGATGACCGGGACGGGGAAACCCGCAAGGGCAGAGGCTGAGGAATTGGCATCTGTGAAAATCCGTGAATCTATGAATCCGTGAACTAAAAATATAGAATATGAAACAAGTATTAATAATCCTGTTACTCCTTATCGCCTTGCCCTCATCGGCAGGCGATGACAAAGACCATAATCAAGACCCTAAGGCAAAAGAGGTTGAGGCAATTATCGAGAAGACAGAAAAGTGCATGGCTGAGGGCAACTTTGACGAGTCGTTGGCATTATGCCTCAAGGCAACCACATTGCTTCCTGACGTAAAGGACCTCGATGCGCATATCAGCGTGTATAACAATCTTGGTGTGATATACCGCAGGCGCAATATGAACGACTCCGCCATCTACTACTATAACCGTGCGTTGGACTGTGCAGTGAAATACGGCGATGACGAGTGGCTCACCACACTTGCCCTCAATCTTTGTATTTTCTACCATAATCTCAAGCATTTCAAGGATGCCGAGAAATACTTGGATATAGCCGTAAGGCACTCCGCCAAATTGGATGACGAGAGCATGGTCTTCTATTGTTGGCAGGTGGGAGCGTTGATAAAGTCTTATGCCGGTAAGCTTCAGGAGTCAATCGGATATTCGCGCAAGGCATGGGCTATGGCAAACGGAAAGGGCGGCACTGACGACATGCGTCTTCGTTGTATTCCCACTATGGTTTCAGTATTTGATGACCTTGGCAAGACCGACTCCGTCTTCCATTACATAGCCCTCGGCAACAAGTTGCTGACCACTTGTGACAATGAGATAACACGCATCGGTTTTATTCAGTCTCGTGCAGAGATAAACTATCGTCACGAGCGTTGGCACGATTTGTTGCCTGATTTGCTTTTGCTGGCTAACAAGACATCCTCCGGCACCCTCAGCTCATCGCTTTACACGAAGATAGCCGACAGTTACTTCCATCTCGCCGACTATCGCAAGGCATATTGCTATATGGACTCGGCAAGAATGTTCACCGATTCCTTGGCAGCCAAGGATATGGAGGCGAAGTTGGCTGAGTTCAACGTAAAGTATGAGACAAAGGAGAAGGATATGGCACTTGCCTTGGCGCGCGAGCAGCATGCAGAGTTACGTATGCAGCGCACGGCGTGGGCGCTTGTCGGCAGCATCGTGATAGCCATTCTCATAGTGGTAATCCTTGTCATACGTCATCGTCATCGTCTCCGCGTGATGTTCATACGCCAGTGTGCCGAGATGAACGAGGCACGCCAGTATATCATTGGTCTTGAGGATGAGCGCAAGCGAATGGCAAAGGAACTGCATGACGGCATTGCCAACGACCTCCTTGGCATTAGTATGAAGATGTTTAATGTGTCAACTCCCGAAGAGATGAAGTATATGCAGACGGATATTGACAGGCTGCGCAGTGAGGTGCGCAACATTTCACATGGTATGATGCCACCCGACTTCTCGCGTCTCAATCTCAACGAGATTCTTAATGCCTACGTTTCGGGACTTGAACTTGGCGAAGGTGTCAAGATAAATTGTCTGTATCATGAAGACAACCGCTGGGATGGTCTTCCTAAGTCAGTGGCATACGAGGTGTTCCGCATTGCTCAGGAGTGCATCTCCAACGCAGTCAAGCATTCCGGTGCTGACAATATCACAGTAAGCCTTACTGTAGAGGACGATGGCGCGACTGGCCTCCTGTGTGTTTCGGACAATGGGCATGGCATGGCTGAATCTCTCTCGCGAGAGGGCAGGGGACTTGGAATTATTGACGAGAGGGTCAAGTCGTTGAATGGTTGTATAAGTTATGACAGTGACACACAAGGAACGTCAATAAAGTTGAGATTTCCGATAAATGCCTGAAATCATCTACTACAAAGTAGTATTTTTAGGGGTAAGGGAGCTTTTTTCTTGGAAAAAGTTCCTTTTTTTATTTCTTTTTTATTAATTTTGCAGAGGAATAACATACCTAATATTTAATAATGAAAAGGAATTTTAAGATTGTCATAGTGGATGATCATCCAATAGTGAGAGAAGGCATAAAGTCAGTCCTGTCACAAATAATGGGAGTGACCTGCCTTGAATGCAACAGCCCGAGGCAGTTGCAGGGGCTTATTGATGCCGATATTCCTCTTGACCTCTGCATTCTGGACATGGAGTATCCTGACTCTGATGCCATGGCCATATTTGACCTAATCAGCCGTATAAGTTCCAGTGTTCCCGTGTTGATATATTCCATACACGAGGAACCTTGGATATTGTCAAAACTTTCTCAAAACAATATATGCGGGTATGTATCTAAAAGCTCGTCATTGGACAACCTTGTCAAGGCGGTGGTGGCGATACGTGAAGGTGGAACGTGGTATGCCAAAGTCATGCAGTCGGCAACAAAAAGTAAACAGACCACCTCTTCCAGGGCTGAAGACTTCCTGACCGAGCGCGAGAAACAGGTGTTGTATTACATGTCCAAGGGTTATGGTACGGGTGAGATAGCCAGTATGCTTAACATCAGTGTGCTAACAGCAAAGAAACATCGCAGCAACCTTGCCAAGAAACTCAATGCACACAATTCCATAGACATTGTGATGAAAGGAAAGGTATATTTGTGACAAATCAAAATAATGATTATATGAGAACATTATCCAAATCACTCATTGGCATTCTCTTGTGCTTCCTCTGTTTGGTAGCCTGCAGTGACCACTTGTTCGACAATAGCGGCAAGGGTGACTCTGGGGCTATCCGGCTTTCGGGCAATATACGGCAGGAGAATGCGACCCGTGCTTCCGACTACGGATTCGTCACCGGCGACCGCATGGGTATCTTCATCGTTGACTACGATGATGGTGTGCCTGGCACTCTTGATGCCAGTGGAAACCGTGCCTACAACGTGCTCTACACCTTCGATGGCGAGGAATACGTATGGTCGGCTCCTTTGGAGATTTATTGGCGTGACAGCCGTACGCCTATATATCCTTACTATAAATCCATGACCTTGCAAAACGCTATTGCAGAAGCGGAGGAGGGTGACTATATCGTTTCTAATCTGGATGGCTTTGCTGAGTTTGCGGATGGACAATTGCCGGGAACAATGTCTGCTCTTGTTCCCGGCAATGGTTATCTTTACAAATCCTCTTCGAAGAAAGCGTTCGAGATTGATCTCTTTGCCCCGACAGCACCTTCACAGGCTATCATGAACGACGATCCAGCAACTCAACTGAGATGCCCGTATATATCCTTCCACTCTCAATGTAATTGCCGTGCTGAGTGGTGATGGAACGGAGGTGTCCGGGGACTGTCAGGTATATGCTTTCGTGGACAATGAGTGCCGTGGTGTAGGCAGGATCATCAACGGAAAGTATTTCGTCACTGTCTATGGTGATGTAGCCGCAACAGTAAAGTTCTTGGTAAAGAATATGCGCACCGGCCTGGAGTATGAAGCCGAGGAGACACTCACGTTCTGTGAGGATATCGTGGGCAGTGTAAAAGAGCCGATGGTTCTGACAATGACTCCCACTGCCATCCGCCGAATATTCGATGATAGCCGTAAGTATAAGGTATATTCTGTGGAGGGAGTAATGGTGAAGGACGGCATCACCGTCGACAAGTTCTCCGAACTTCCCCGTGGCATATACATTATCGACGGACAGAAAGTTATAATTGAGTAAATATAGTATGACGAATTACTAAATCCTGGGGGCATTCGGTTGGAAAAACTGGATGCCCCCTTACTTTGTTCTTGATGACAAAAGGTTTGGTGTATTCTTAATGGATTTTAATAGAAAAAGGATAAAAAGTTTTGTAGTGTGAAATTTATGTCGTATCTTTGCACTCATAATCAAGATTTATATAAATGTAGCGAGTATGAATAAGGTAAAGCAACTGCCATACGGAGTGTCAGACTTCGAGTACGTAATGAGGGGCAACTTTTATTACGTCGATAAAACCATGTATATACCTCAACTTGAGGCACAGCCAAATAACTTGATGTTTATCCGCCCTCGCCGCTTCGGCAAGAGCCTGCTGCTGAGCATGCTCAAGACATACTACGACAAGGCGAAGAAAGACCAGTTTGAGGAACTGTTCGGCTCGCTGTGGATAGGCAAGCATCCCACCGAACTGATGGGACGCTATCAGGTGATGCATCTCGATTTCTCAAGAATAGGAGG
This sequence comes from Prevotella sp., assembly GCA_022764085.1. Taxonomy (GTDB): domain Bacteria; phylum Bacteroidota; class Bacteroidia; order Bacteroidales; family Bacteroidaceae; genus Prevotella. Next base: position 2,906 of record JALERP010000075.1, on the reverse strand, counting down.
CACTATTGATGAACTGGAGAAGAAGTTCGACCAATATATGATGAGGCAGCTGGATGACTTTGTTCGGAAATACGCCACCGATTATCCGGACTATTTCATAAAGGAATTCTTTGAATCTACTTCCGGGACAGACAAACTGATAATGATCACTACTATTGCCAACAGACTCCGCATCCCGATGTATCTCATCATCGACGAGTATGACAACTTCACGAATGTAGTGCTGAGCGAGAAGGGCGAGGAGATATATCACAAGCTGACGCATGCCGAGGGCTTCTACCGCGACGTGTTCAAGAAGTTCAAGGGCACGTTCGAGAGGATATTCTTCACCGGCGTAAGTCCTGTGACCCTCGACGACCTTACCAGCGGTTTCAACATCGGATGGAATATCTCGACGATATTCTATTTCGACAAGATGCTAGGCTTCTCTACGGAAGAAGTACGCGAGATGTTCACGTATTATAAGAATGCGGGCCGCCTGCCTGCCGACTGCGACATTGAGGCGATGATAGAGGAGATGCGTCCATGGTATGACAATTACTGCTTTGCCAAGGAATGTCTCACCGATGACAACCGTGTGTTCAACAGCGACATGGTGTTGTTCTACCTCCGCAATTATATGATGTACAAGTCATCACCGGAGATTATGCTTGACCCGAACACCAAGACCGACTACAACAAACTGAAAAACCTGATACGTCTTGACAAGTTGGACGGCGACCGCAAGGGCATATTGCGCAAAATAGCCGAGGAGGGGGAAATAGTGTCCGAGGTGCTTCCCTCCTTTCCAGCTTATCAGTTGTTAAGACCCCGTATGTTCGTAAGCCTTCTGTTTTATTACGGCATGTTGACTATCAAGGGCACCAAGGGCTCGCGTCCTATACTTGCCATTCCCAACAACAATGTGAGGATGCAGTATTACAATTTCCTTATGGAGGAATACGACAAGAGGTGCAGCATTGAGGTCAGCGAACTTCAAGATGGCTTTGACAGTATGGCATTTGACGGCAATTGGCATGACGCCCTGCAATACATGTGCGACTGCTACAAGCAACTGTCATCCGTGCGCGACTCCATCGAGGGTGAGCGCAACATCCAGGGCTTCTTTATGGCATACCTTAGTCTCTGCAATTATTATATCATAGCTCCCGAACTGGAGCTGAAACACGGCTATTGCGACTTCTTCCTTCTCCCTAACCTGACGCATTATCAGTCGAAGCACAGCTATATCCTTGAACTGAAATACCTCTCGAAGTCGGATTATACGGAGAAGAAAGCCCAGGAGCAGTGGGACGAGGCCGTCGGGCAAATCAACGGCTATGCAGCAGCCCCGAGGGTGGAAGCCTTGCGCCAGGGCACACAGTTGCATAAGATCATTATCCAGTTCTGCGGCTGGGACATGATTAAGATGAGGGAAGTGTAATTCAGAGTCAGCATAGAACAAAATTTTCCTGTCATGTAGAACCCCTGTCATTGCAGTATTCCCCATTTTTTTGATAACGATATAGTACTTAAGTACTATTTTGAGACCTCAAGAGAGATTTTACACCCCTAAAATTTCTCCTTTTCTTTTTATTGTGTTATCTTTGCCTTGAAATATTGCAACAAAAGCAGTTTGAAATACCAATAAATCTAAGGCCGAATGTCTGAATACCAAATATTGATTGTAGATGATCACCCGGTGGTAAGAGAAGGGTTGAGAGTCATATTGTCACAACTCCAAGGGGTGAAGTGTACACTCTGCGAATCGGTGGAAAAGTTGACCAATATGCTTAACCGCAACATCCGTCACGACCTTTACATCCTTGACCTTGAGTTTCCCAAGTCGGATATCTTTCCCCTTCTTGACCGTATCAGCCAGCAGTTCCCTGACTCCAAAATCCTGATTTATTCCATGCATGAAGATCCATGGATGCTGTCCCATATCGACCCCTCCAAAATCCATGGCTTTGTATCGAAGAGTGACAGCATGGATATACTGCTTGGTGCCGTAAACAAGTTGCGCGATGGCATTGAGGCCTTCAGCGAGGCATACATCATGGCGAAAAAGAAGCGGAAACCCTCGGCTGCATCCGCAGACAAAGTGGAGCTCACCGAGCGTGAGAAGCAGGTGCTCTACTATCTGTCAAAGGGCTATACTACCCAGGAAATAGCCGACAAACTGCATGTCAGTTATTTCACTGCCAAGGCTCACCGCAACCATCTGGCCAAGAAACTGAACGCCAAGAATGCGATAGAAATCATCATAAAGGGGAAGAAATATCTGTGAAACAGCTATCTAAATCAAGTAGCTGGTATTGGGAAGACTTGACATGAAGCAAATGATAAATAGATACTAAATAGTAAAACAAATGAAAGAGATGCAGAAACTGTTGCTACTTACTGTGGCACTGATGCTCTTCGGACTGTATGCGAGAGCCGGGAGCATCGACGAAAACCAAGCGAAGGCCAAGGCCTTGAGTTTCTTACAGACCAGGCATATGACGCAGGGTGGCAGAATGCTGGCCCCAGTGCTCACTCCTCCTGAACTGAGCAGTACACCTACGGGCGAGAAGGCTGTCTATGTGTTCAACATCGACGGAAAGGGCGGCTTTGTCATCGTCTCTGGTGACGACCGCGCACGCGAGATTCTCGGTTATTCCGACAGCGGTTCGTTCGATGCCAAGAACATCCCGACTGCATTGCGCGAGATGATTACCATCTATGCACGGCAGATTAGTATGCTCGGACAGGAGGCAAACACGTCCGACTCTATTGCAAAAGTCTCCAGGGCTATGCAGCGCACCAGCAGCATTATGGCTGATGTAAGCCCGTTGCTCACCACTACGTGGAACCAGGTCTATCCCTACAATGCCTATTGCCCCACGTTGAACGACCAGACCGCCCTTACGGGATGTGTGGCGACT
>JALERP010000116.1 GCA_022764085.1 Prevotella sp. | reverse complement strand
GCCACTGGTCCTCGAAGATATAGAAACCAACGTTCTCTGTTGTTTTTCTAAATTCGTACTTTGGATCAGGGGTGTCTCCAGGGGCATCCACGGGGTTGGTCTGGAATGTCATCACGAGATCGCTGTAGTTGTGGTCGTAGTCGTTGTCATCCTCGAATGACACAAGCACCTGTCCGTCGATGTTATACACAGCACTCATTGGCTTGCTGTATGCCTTGCCGAGATAATCCTTGCTCATGTCGGCAGATGTGGCGGAACGCTGATACCTGTTGTGTGTCCATGAGCCAAATCTTTTCGACCATGCATTTGCAGCAAGAACGAATCCTATGCGATAGTTTGCGGGGAATATGTCTGTAGCACCGCTTTTGTCACCGTTGTTGGCGATATTGGGATAGTACTTCAGTTTTACGCAGTTACCATTGCTCACACCGGCAGAAGAAGCCGAGCCGGCGTATGTTCCATTCTGAGTGTTTGGGAAGAGAAGGATAACATTTGCCTCGTCCAATGATGCGGGCTTCTGTCCTTCTGGATAATAGTAGTAACCCATACTGCTGTTCCAACATGTGTTTCCGCCAATGATTGTCACAGCAACTTCAGCTGGTTTGGTGATGGTGATATCTGCCTGCTTTATATAATCCTCAGGGAACGACTTCTTGTCAACAGGGAATATGGCGAGGTGGGTCTTCAAATAATTATCCAGTTTGTCCTGAGGGATAAGTGGAAGATTTTCCTCCCCCTTGAATAATTCACTGAGGCGTCCGTTTGCGTCATAATCCACGTCGCTGTCATACCAACGCTTTTCCGAGGCATAGCTACTGAGATTATTAGGTATCTCGTTTGTAGGGCAAACCATATAGCTCTTTTCGCCTCCAGTTGCCCCCCTTGTCAGAGCGCGGGCGGAATACTCCTTGTTGTCAACGAATGTGGCGGTGTTGCCCTCCATGGTTGTCTCAAGTATAGGGGTGGCGATGAAATACGGTGTGTAGGCATAGAGCTTAGACACGTATGAGGGCAGTGAGATATTTGACTTAAACTGTCCGTTCTCGTCGGTGAATCCCGAATAGATAGGCAATATGCCCTCTTTCTTATAGTATTTACCGTTGTCAGCCCATTCTCCTGGTTCTTCGTCAAAAAGTTCAAAGTAGATGTTGGTCTTTGCGTCAGCTTTGTACGACAAGTTGACGTAAGACTGTGAGTTCTCTGTCGAGAAGTTGAATGTGTTGTACTCCTTCTCAACCAATTCCGGCTTTTCAGGTTCCGGAGCAATGTAGTCGCCTGAGTTTGATGAACATCCTGCAAGCAGGATAGCGACTGATGCGATGGTTAAATGTTGGAAACGCATAATTACTAATATTTTTATTGGTTTAACCTAATACGTTATTTTTTTTCGCTGCAAATTTACATCATTTTTCATTTATGTAGCAACAAAGAGAATTAAAAACAAACTGAATATTCTGCACAATCGTTTGCACAACTATTGTTTTAAACAGCCTGTTACAGCTCTCATGTTTTCGGATGCAAAATTAGGCAAAAATTTTCTAAGTTGTATAATTATTGCCTAATTTTTATTTTTTTTTTGCATTTCATTCTTCATTCTTCCGAAAGCCATTGGATAAACAAACTTTCATATAACAATGACTTAACTGCGCACGGAGGACTACCACCTTAGCAAAGGTATAATAAAAATTTCGGGAACAACAAAAAGAAAAATAATAAAAACAAATTAATTATGTCAACAAACATCTTCATTTGTCATTTCGATTTCGTGCATAGACATTATCTTATCATACAATTCCGCATACATACCAGTAGTAAAGCCTACCTCATATTGCTTGTGATTCCACCTCACTCTGACAATGACGCGGTTGTCTCGCTTGTCGATAAGCGATCGAATGTTAAAACTGATGTTAATCATTTTGTTATCTCAATTATTATTTGTAACTTTGCATTCTGAATGCGTAAATATTATTTTTTTTGCTGCAAAGGTAAATAAAAAAATTGAGGATAACGCTGCTCCCCCAAAGAGCGACAATAAAAGATAATACATGACAATAAGAAACAACAAGAGCTATCGTAAAGAGTTGATAATGAATGTCATATACGATTATTAAATATCAGATGCTATCATTTCAAAACTCCCTCCAGCTCCACCCTAAAAAACCCCGGCCATCATTGGTCGGGGTTTTCTATGTATCCTTGGTATTTATCTTCCAATGCCGACATCACCGAGTCATAGCTCTGATGCATCACCGCTTGTATGTTCTGCGGACCTTGACCTATGGGGTAAACCGGCTGGTGGATTGTAAGTTTCAGTGGATGCCATGTAACGAAATGCCAGTCCTTGGTGCGGGGCATCACGTCAAACGAACCATTGATGGTAAGCGGCACCACAGGCAACTGCAACTCGTCGGCAAGCAGGAAGGCTCCCTTCTTGAACTTTCCCATGTGTCCGGTGAATGAGCGTGCTCCCTCGGGGAATACCACAAGGCTCGTGCCGTCCTTGAGTGTCTCGCGGGCTTCGTTGATGGTTTTCTTTATTTTGCTCGGAGTACGGCGGTCAACAAATATCTGATGTGACTTCTCGCAAGCGAATCCCACAAAAGGCATCTTCCTCAACTGATACTTCATCATCCACTTGAAGTTGCGGTTGAGATAGCCATAGATAAGGAATATGTCGAACATTCCCTGATGATTAGCCACAAAAACATAAGAGTAGCCTTTCTCAAGATTCTCCCTGCCCTCCACAGTTACCGGCAGCAGGAATATCCTTGCTATCACCTTTGACCACCAACGTCCGGGATAATATCCCCATACATGTCCGTCGCCAATGGAGCAGCCCAATGCCGTCACCACTGCCGTCAATACCGTGGCAATTATTGTCACTGGCACTGCCACGCACAATTGATATAACCTATAAATATATTTCATAATTCCTAATCCCTAATTCCTAATTCTTAATTCAATCACCACGATTTCTCCCGGTACTCCGAATCTGAAGGGAATGAATCCTCCAACTCCCGTAGATACGTTCATGGCTCGACCGCTCTCGTAGTACATTCCTCCCCATTCGTCATATACAAATGCCACTGGCGACCATCCTCCAAGCATAAACTGCATGGCATGGGTATGCCCGCTCAGTGTGAGTTGCGCCTTGCTCTGAGGCAATATCTTGCGGCGCCATGAGGTGGGGTCATGCTCGAGCATCACTATAAACGCACTGTCACTTACCCCGTGCAATGTCTTATTCACATCCCCGTTCTGCGGGAATTTCCTTCCGTCGCCGTCGTTGTCCATACCTGCCACCACGATGGAGTCGCCTCCTCGCTTCACCACCCGATGCTCGTTGACAAGCAATTGCCATCCCATTCTCTTTTCCAGTTCCCTTGTCTCGCGCTCGTTTGCAGCCTTCACTGCGGGGCTTGCCTCGATATAGTCGGCATAGTCATGATTGCCTATAACCGAGAAAACTCCATCCTTCGACTTCAGGCTGCCAAGCACATCAAGGAAAGGATAAATCTCCTGAGGCTCACGGTTTTGCAGGTCGCCTGTGAATACCACCATGTCCGCATTCTGTGCATTGATGCTATCCACAAACATCTGCAGCAGCTCTTCGTTGCCTATGTATGAACCGATATGCACGTCTGAGAACTGCACTATGCGGTAGCCGTCGAATGCCTCCGGCAGACAAGGCGACTCGTATGTCACATGATTCACCTTCATCTGTCTGAATCCTACAAACGAGCCATAAATGAGGACATACCAGCAGAACGCCACCATCAACACTCCCACGAGATTGCCGTAGTTGCGCTTGCTGCGGCACACCTTCCTTATCGCCCACCCTATAGCCGAGCAAATGGCGAAAAGACATTTCGGCACGACAAGAAGCCCCACAAGAAACAGATATACATTGACCACCGTCACGTCAGCGGGTGCAAAATTGCGGTCGAACACAAACACCAGCGTATATGCTATCATCGCTAATGAAGGCATCCACCACAGTATTCTGCGCCATACGCCCTTCTTGTGGCTGATGAAACGACGGTCGATGAACACGTCAGGCACCACCGCCATTAGTATCAGGAAAAATGCTATCTTAGAAATCATTTTTTTCTTCTTATATATATATAACAAGGTGAAAACATAGTCATCCCTCACATATTTATTCAGCAACTCCCGCCAGAAACTGCTTCATCAGCTCTATTGGCACTCCCCTGCGCCTTGCGTAATCCTCCACTTGGTCGTGTCCTATCTTCCCCAATGAGAAATAGCGCGCCTTAGGATGGGCAATCATCATACCGCTCACACTGGCATGAGGTTTCATGGCACCGCTCTGCGTAAGCCTTATGCCTATGTCGCCGAAGCCCAGTATGTCGTTGAGCACGAAGTTAAGGCTCGTGTCGGGCAGCGAAGGATAGCCAACCGCCGGTCTTATACCCTGGAATTTCTCCGTGTGCAGTTCGCTTATAGTCAGGTTTTCGTCCGGGGCATATCCCCAGTAACACTTCCTCACCTCCTTGTGCATCCTCTCGGCCGCAGCCTCGGCAAGTCGGTCAGCAATAAGCTGCATCATCAACTTGAGGTATTCGTCGTGGTCGAAGTCCTTCTCCAATCCTATATCCACCGATGTGCAGAATATGCCCATACGGTCGGGAATACCCTGACTCACAGGTCTTATGAAGTCGGAGATACATAAGTTTGGCTCACCCTCATCCACAGTGTGTTGCTGCCTCAGCATCGGTATTCTCACCCCGTCAAACAGAATGTCGTCGCCGTCGCTGTTGGCATCGGCGAGAGCAAAGAGAGCGTAGGCATGGTATCTGCCCTCGATGTCGTCAAGAGCCTTCATAGCCTCCAACTTCATCTTCTCCTGCTGACTGGAGTCCTTCAGCTGCCATGCGTGATAGAAGTAAGGCCAGTTGATGTATTTGCGCAACTGACTGATGTCGTATGTCAGTTTCCTTCGCTCCATCATTTCCTGAACGTTATAGCCTCGCCCCTTGCCGTGGCATCTACCTTTCCGTTGGAATACACCACACGGCCGTTCGACCATGTGCGCTCCACCCGCCAGTTGAATGTTCTTCCCTCCATCGGGCTCCATCCGCACTTGCTTATCACGCATTCCCTTTCAACTGTCCATGGGCAGTCGGGCCTCACCATCACCAGGTCGGCTTTGTATCCCTCGCGAATGAAACCTCTTTCAGTCACCTCAAATATCCTTGCCGGATTGTGGCTCATCAGCTCCACAACCCTGGTGATTGTAAGCACATCCTCATCTACCAACGACAGCATGGCAGGCAGCGAGAACTGCACCATCGGCATACCAGAGGCAGCCTTGGCGCATCCGCCCTCCTTCTGTGCCAACAGGTGCGGCGCATGGTCGGTACCCACCACGCTTATTCGTCCGTCAGCCATGGCCTTGCGTATCTCGTCGCGGTCGTGCTTGGTCTTTATTGCGGGATTCACCTTTATCAGCGCCCCCTTATCGTGGTAGTCTTCCTGCGAGAAGAAGATATGTGCGCTCGTGACCTCAGCAGTGATTCTCTTGTCCGCTGAGTCAAAGAGCTCCAGTTCCTTTGCAGTCGATAGATGCGCCACATGCAGCCTTGCCCCCGACTTTCTCGCCATTTCCACGGCGAGTGACGTGCTCAGCCAGCAAGCTTCCTCGCTTCTTATCTCAGGATGATGCTCAACAGCCGGGTCTTCGCCATACCTTAGCTTTGCCTCTGCCATATTTCTGTTGATTACAGCAGTGTCCTCGCAGTGGGTCATAATCGGCAGTCGTGCCTCGCTGAATATCTTTTCCAGCGCAACTCTCTTATCCACAAGCATATTGCCCGTAGAAGAACCCATAAAGAGCTTTATTCCCGGGGTATGGTGAATATCGATGCGGGCGAAGTCATCCGTGTTGTCGTTGGTGGCTCCATAGAAGAAAGCGTAGTTCACCACACTCTCCCTCGCCGCCCTGTCCATCTTGTCCTGCCATGCCTCCATAGTGGTGGTCTGCGGCACTGTGTTCGGCATGTCGAAATATGAAGTCACCCCTCCGGCTGCAGCAGCCATACTCTCCGAGTGGATATCGGCTTTGTCGGTAAGCCCCGGTTCGCGGAAGTGGACGTGGTCGTCAATCACTCCTGGCAAAAGATAGCAACCCGTAGCGTCCGTCACTTCATCGACGGGCGCCACGGGCTGTTTTCCCTCCTCGCATATTTCCTTAATGATGTCATCCTCTATCACCACCGAGGCTTTCTTCGTTGAGCCTTCGTTGACAATGGTGGCGTTCTGTATCAGTGTTCTCATTTCTTCTCAGGTTCAAGTCCCTGCATTTTCGCCATATTCTCAGTAGCCACCTGATAGTATTCCTTAACGTATGGGTCGTTCTTGAACTTATCGGTAGCCTTGCTCATAATGTCCTCTATCTGAGGAGTCAGCACAGGCACGTTGAATCCGCTTGTGATCATCATGAACACACCAGGACCCAGCACGTTGTCGAAGTTTTCAACTATAAACGACGTCACAAGTTTGTCCTCCTCGGCGGCAATCTTGTCAGCCTCGGCGTTGAGTTGCTCGTTGATGGTCAGTTCGTCGATACCTTCCAACAGCATCTGGCTCTGCCTGTGCGACAGTTCGCTCATACGGTTGTCCAGCTGCTTGTGCTTGTCGATGAACTTGTAGAGTTTGTCATTGAGCGGAGTTCCGCCCACACTTTGAGAGGCATTGTCCAGTTTGATGACTATCTCACCCTGTTCCAAAACCACAGGCATGATACTCTCCTCATCCATGAAGAGGTTAGCCATCCTCACGGTGTCGAGCACACCGCTGAAGTGAAACTGTCCATGCACGATATCACACGAGTCGATACTCTTCAACTCGTTATTCTTGACAGCTTTCAGATACAGTTTGCTGCCATCGAGCGATGATATCGACGACGAGCCCTGTACGTTGTACTGATTGGCACATGATGCCATTAATGCCGAAGCGGCGAATGCAAGTAAACCTTTATGCATATATTGAACCTTAATTCTTAATCCCTAATTCCTAATTCCTAATTCCTCATCCCTAATTCCTCATCCCTAATTCCTAATTCCTTAGAAATCCTATGGCTGGTGTAGAGCTGCAGCATGGCTGCCACGAGCAATACCACCACCCAGTTGTTGTGTACATATTTAATATATGTGAGAGCGTCTAATCCGAACAAGTTGCCCATATTGGCAAACATCAGCAGCGCTGACAACAGCAGCAGCATGTCGCTCATTATCACCATACGCCTCAGTCGCCTGACGACGATATTGCTGCCCTCATACCTCTGCTTTAGCTGCATCAGCACAAAAGCAATCACACCCATGGCAAACACCCACGGTGCCCACGTCTGCATAAACAGGTTGGCACCGCTGCCCACCACCATCATCACCGCCCCGATGAGCAGTATCATGTTTTCGATGTTATTCAGTTCCTTCATTATCTATGGTCTCCATCTCTGCATTGTCTTCGTTGAACACGAAAATGTCCTCATCCTCACGCTTCATGAAATACTTCTCGCGTGCAATCTCCTCGATGGCGCGAGGGTCACGGTCGAGCCTCTCCATCCTTTGGCGGTCGGCCTCGTAGGACGAGCGGTATTTTGCAATCTCAGCCTCCAGTTCAGATATAGTCACCTTGTTCTGGAAATGGCTCAGAATACTGTTGTCACCAACAAAGCCCACCAATGCCACACCGACCACTACAACCAGTGCGTACTTCAGAATCTGCGAGCGTGCAATTGCCCCAATTATCGTTTTCAGACGAATCATACCTGTTACTTTTCGTTTTATTGATGCAAAGGTAACAAAATAAACCCATATATCAAGTAAAATAGGGATAGATTTTATATTTTTTTCGGCAATGATAGAAAAAATAACATTCATTTTGCTATTTTTTACGCAACTTTGATTATCTTTGCAGCCAAATTAATCTTTTACGACATGGAAGAATACATAGTTTCGGCACGAAAATATCGCCCCGCCAATTTCGACTCCGTGGTGGGACAATCGGCTCTGACAACGACGCTAAAGAATGCTGTAAAGAGCGGGAAGCTCGCTCATGCCTACCTGTTCTGCGGTCCTCGGGGAGTGGGCAAGACCACTTGCGCACGTATCTTCGCAAAAGCCATCAACTGTCAGCACCCCACCAACGACGGAGAGGCATGCAACGAGTGCGAGAGCTGCCAGTCATTCAACGAGCAGCGCTCGCTAAACATCTTCGAACTCGACGCGGCAAGCAACAACTCGGTTGAGCACATCAAGAAGATTATGGAGCAGACGCGCATACCGCCGCAGTTAGGACGATACAAGGTGTTCATAATCGACGAGGTGCACATGCTCTCACAGTCAGCCTTCAATGCCTTCCTCAAAACCCTTGAGGAACCGCCATCGTATGTCATATTCATACTTGCCACAACCGAAAAACAGAAAATACTTCCCACCATTCTCTCGCGATGCCAGATTTACGACTTCGAGCGAATGACCGTGGCTGACACCATCGCCCATCTAAAGGGAGTGGCAGACAAGGAGGGGATAAAATACGAGGAGGAAGCACTCACCGTCATCGCCGAGAAAGCCGACGGCGGTATGCGCGACGCACTATCCATCTTCGACCAGGCTGCCAGTTTCTGTCAGGGAGACATCACATATGCCAAGGTTATCGAGGACCTTAACGTGCTCGACTCCGACTATTATTTTCAGATTGTCGATCTCAGCATAGCCAACAAGGTGAGCGACATCATGCTCCTGCTCAACGGCATCATTTCCAAGGGCTTCGACCCAGGGCAGTGCGTGGCAGGTCTTGCCCGCCATATACGCAACGTGCTAATGGCAAAGGACCCCGTGACGCTGCCACTGCTCGAAACCAGCGAGGGCAACCGTCAGAAATACCAGCAGCAGGCTGTGACGGCTCCCCTGCCATTCCTTTACAAGGCTCTCCGACTGCTAAACCAGTGCGACATCAACTACCGCACAAGCGGCAACAAGCGACTACTTGTAGAGCTGACCCTCATTGAGGTGGCACAGATAACCCAAGCCGACGACACCACACCCGTCGCGGGGCGCAAGCCCCGCAGACTAAAATCCCTGTTCCATAACCTCATCGGACAGTCACGTCCCAAGACAGCGGCTCCGCAGGTGGCTGCGGCCGTGACTCCGTCCGCCAACAAAAGCGTGGATGCCTCGCCCGCAGCCACCAATGCGAAATACGACCCCAACAACCGCCCCATACTTAAATCCACGACTCCCGGAGGCGCTACCGAGATAGGTCTCTCCTGGAAGAACGTGCGCGAGATGGCGCGCCGCAAGAAGAACAAGATTTCCCTTATTCCGGGAATGCTTGCCCCCACTGACCCCAACATGAAGAACATCGCCACCGACAACCAGTTCACCCAGCAGGAACTCGAACTCCAATGGATGTCGATGTGCAACCGTATGCCCCAAAAGTTCAGTGGCATCGCCACGCGTATGAAGAACATGAACCCCACCATCCTCGACTTCCCCAATCTCGAAGTCGTGGTGGAAAACCAGATACAGCTCGACCAGATGACCACAATCAAGGGTAGTATAGTAAATACCTTAAAGCTGTATCTGCAGAACAAGGCCATTACCCTCAATATGCGACTCGCCGAACGTCAGGAACAAGTGAAGATTCTAACCCGCCGTGAACAGTTTGAAGAGATGAGCAAACAGAACCCGGCCGTTGAAAAGCTACGCGACATGCTCGATCTCGAGCTGGCATAACATTTTCAGCAAAAAAAAAGGGAATCGACCCTCACAGGCAGATTCCCTAGATAGGAAAATGATAAATATAGTTTAAAATTACTAGTTGTCGAGTGCAAAGGTACGAATAATTTTCAAACCTGCAAGCGTTATGGGTGTTTTTTTGATACTTGATTTTATTTTTTTAACCATAACATAGGATTATGCAGCGAAAATTCACATCCATTAATATTATAATGTGCATTTTAAACACGATTATTGCAGATTAATCATTATCTGCATCCTGCATTTTCATCAACTCACTATATATGCGCTGCACAGGAAAACCCATCACATTAAAATAACTTCCGTTAAGAGCCGTAACCCCTACATAACCTATCCATTCCTGAATACCGTATGCCCCGGCCTTGTCCAGCGGACGGTAGTGCTCCACATAGTAGTCAATCTCCTCGTCAGTGAGCGACTTGAACGTCACATCCGTGGAAACAGAGAACTCACGACGGTTTCCAGGTGTCAACAAACACACTCCCGTAACCACCTTATGGCTCCTGCCGCTAATTCGGCGCAGCATGGCCTTGGCATCCTGTTCGTCGCGAGGCTTGCCGAGGATTTCATTATCCACAATAACCACCGTATCTGCAGTAATAACAAGATCCGACTCGTTGAGAGCCGTCCTATATGCATCGGCCTTCTTTCCCGCTATATATTGCGCCACCAGCTGGCATGGCATGTCGGGATATGACTCATCAATACCGTTTATCACTTTGACCTCAAACTCAAGGTCAAGTCCTGCAAGCAATTCCTTTCTGCGTGGAGAGTTGCTCGCCAAAATAATATTGTACTTTTTCATTTCTTTTTTATATCCAACAAACAAAACTCTTGTTTCCTGTATCACCATCCAAATGCCTTTTGCCCACTCAGCCATTTGCCCTGGGCACGCAGCACTTGTTCGATGACATCCCTTCCACATCCGCAGCCACCATTGCGCCGGCTGACATAAATGCTCAAATCCTTTATGTCGCTGCATGCGTCGGCTGGGCATACAGGGCACCCTACCCTTTGCATAATCTCATAATCGGGAATATCGTCGCCCATATACATTATCTCCTCGTCACTAAGACCGTATTTTGCAAGGAACTCCTCGTATTTCCTAATCTTCACGGCACACGCCATATATACATCCTCAACACCGAGATTGGAATAGCGGAGACGCACGCTCTCAGTCTTGCCACCCGTCAGTATTACTATTCGCAAACCCATCTTGACAGCCAGCTGAATGGCATAGCCGTCCTTGATGTTTACCGTGCGCATAGGTTCGCCACCCGGATGAAGCGGTATTGTCTCGCAACTCAGCACCCCGTCAACATCAAAGATGATGGCACGAATTTTCTTCAAATCATAGTTTATCATTGAATTTACTTTTTTGATGAATACTCTCACTCATTAATTTATATATGTCCTTAGCCAAGGCGCAGTCTTCGAGCATAAGGCTTTGGCTATTTATCACATTGCGGTCGTAACGCACAGCAGGACCAGTTTGCGCATCCACTGGCGAAAGGGCATGTACCTTGCGCGCCGTTTCGTCAATCAGCGGCAACAAACAGTCGAACGTCATGCCACTACGCTCCACCATGTCGGCGGCAAGGGCATAACAATGGTTGGCAAAGTTACATGCGAACACCGCCGCAAGATGCACATAACGGCGCCCCTCAGAGCCAAGATGCCTCACGTCGCCGCTGACACTCTTCGCCACATTATCCAACAAAGCCATCGTTGAATTATCCACTGCTTCCAGAAATACAGGAATAACGGAAAAATCCACCTGACGCGCCTTTGAGAATGTCTGCATTGGATATATCACCCCATAACGCTTTGCATACCCCCTGAACACATCCATGGGAATACTCCCCGCCGTATGTACAAACACGGCATCAGGGCGGCGGCTGCACACCACAGGTATTAGCTCAGCCAAGACAGAGTCCTTTACAGCCATGACATACAACTCGGCATCAGCAGTGACACACTCCAAAGAATCCGTTGCCGTCGCTCCCACGGCATCAGCCAGAAGCCGTGCCGAAGCCTCGGTTCGGCTATACACCTGCACTATGTCATTCCCCGCACAGGCAAGGGCCTTGGCAAAATTTGTGGCGAGATTTCCCGCGCCAATCATTGCTATTTTCATACGTCTGAAATACTAATTCTTCATAAAACTATGCAAAGGTATGGAAATAATGTGAAAAAACACGCCAAATGACGTTTTTTTTATGGATTATTTATTATTTTTGCGGTGTGAAAGAGTGGAATGTAGAAATATTTACCAAGTCGGATGACCTGCCGGATATTCCTTCGGGCAATATTTTCCACAGCAGGCAACTGTTCATCGTCTATGAGCATACACCGCGGCATTCGCCGTATATGGTTGTTGCCAGGGACGAGGAAGGGGGCTTTGCGGCTTGCCTGCTCGCGGTGGTAAGGGCAAGGGGCACATGGCTACCGCCATTCATCTACTGGCACTGCCGCATATTTGGCGAGGGAGAATACCGCGATGACCTTGACAAGGAAGAAAGAGAGATTGTCTTCGGACTTATGCTACAGGCTATCACAAGCAGGATGAAGCTGCGCGCCTTCTACATAGAAATGAGTAATCTTTCAACGAAGATGTTCGGCTACCGCCAATTCCGCAACTGCGGCTATATACCTGTATCGTGGATGAGCATACACAACTCACTGCACAGCAAACCCGCGGAGGAGCGCATCAGCGACAAGATGAAGCGCAGGCTTGAACATTCGGCAAACAGGGGAGCAAAAACGGAGGAAGCCATGAGCGACGAAGATGTAAACATGTTCATACGGCTCCTGCACAACCACAACCTGCTGAAACCCAAGAGATACATCCCCGCCGACAGTTTCTTCCACAACATCAGGACTATGGACAACTGCCACTTGCTTCTCACCAAGTACCACTCCAAGGCCATTGGATGCGCAGCCCTCGTCTATTCACAAGGCAATGCCTATCTGTGGTATTCCGCCTTCCTCAGAAAGAGTTATATGAAGCTCCATCCTGACGACTTCACCCTATGGAATGCCATCAAGAGAGCCGAGAGCGACGGATGCGCCCATATCGTCTTCCTCGACGTGGGCCTGCCCTTCAAGCGCAACCTGCTGCGCGACTTCATACTTAGATTCGGAGGCAAGCCGATGAGCACCTACAGGTGGTTCTATTTTACCAATCCATGGCTGAATAATGTTCTAAAATGGCTCTATCGTTTATAAAATAAGCTAAAAAACAAAAAAAACACGCCAATTATTTGCATAATCGGAATAAAATGCCTACTTTTGCAGTGCATTTATAGCAGTTAATCAGAATTATTAACATTAAAAATTTGTTTGCCTATTGAAGAGATTATACCCTAATATAATAATAAAATAAGGTATATGAAAGAATACACAAAGATGACCGACGAAGAGTTGGTTGTTGCTTATATGGATGGCGAGGCGAGAGCTTTCGACGTGATTCTTACACGTTATCAGGCGACGATATACTCATATTTCCTGTATGTTGTCGGCGATGAGGACGAGGCAAACGAATTGTTCCAGGATACATTCGTCAAGGTTATTGTATTTCTGCAGGAGCAGAGATACAAGCCTATGGGATTATTCAACTACTGGCTAATTCGCATTGCCCACAACATGATTTCCGACAAGTTCAGAAGAAACGACCACAAGTTAGTAAAGGATGTCAATGCGAAGAACGACCTCACGCGCATCCGTAATGAGGCCATAACCGTTTCTCCTTACGATGACGAGATGATACGCGACCAAGCATTCGACGAACTGCACAGGATGGTTAACAAATTACCCGCCGAACAGCGCGAGATGGTTTATCTGCGATATTTCGAGGAAATGTCGTTCAAGGATATTGCCGCAATCACCGGTGTGAGCATCAACACCGCCCTCGGACGTATGCGCTATGCCATCCTCAATCTCAGAAAAATGGCCAACGTTGCCATTCTCTGAGATTAAGAATGATTTATTGCAAAGGCGGATAATCACAGTTCCCTAAGGGAATGGATTACCGCTTCGGGGGTATTGCTCTTAAAGACGTAACTTCCGCTGACGAGCACATCCACGCCTGCATCGACAAGACGAGGGGCGGTCTCGCCTTGCACGCCGCCGTCAACCTCAATAAGTGCATGCGAGCCTTTCTCGTTGATTAGCTTGCGCAGACGCTTCACCTTGCCAATTGTGTTCTCAATGAACTTCTGTCCGCCGAATCCAGGGTTGACACTCATCAGCAACACCATATCCACATCACAGATGATGTCCTCAAGCACCGACACCGGGGTGGAGGGATTGAGGGTCACACCGGCTTTCATGCCGGCGTCGTGTATCTCCTGGATGGTGCGGTGGAGATGGGTGCATGCCTCATAATGTACATTCATCATCATGGCTCCCAACTTGGCTGTCTGACGGATATACTGCTCGGGATGGACAATCATGAAATGCACGTCGAGAGCCTTCTTGCACTTGCTTGCAACAGCCTCAAGCACAGGGAATCCAAACGAGATATTGGGCACGAACACACCGTCCATCACGTCAAGGTGAAGCCATTCAGCCTCACTGCGGTTTATCATTTCAATATCGCTGTCGAGATGCAGGAAATCTGCCGCAAGCAGCGATGGTGATACTATTGTCATATATCTCTCTCAATTCAAATAGTTATTTACTATATTAGTTAACACATAAAGTGACAAACGAACCGTCACTTAACTTAAACGCCCTGTAAGAGCGTGCTATTTGTCTGACTATTTCGAGTGTTCTCTCACTCGGATTTTTTAACTGGGTAAAATACTTCATAGGCACTAATCTCAATTTTTTGGTTTTGCTTTCTGATAATATAAACGGAGATTTTTGTCTTTTAGTATATTACTATTTCATTTTTTTCAGAAAATATTCAATACGCAAGGTAGAAATGGTTCATTTGAGCCTTGACTGTGCCAACTTCTTCATGCCGTTGATGAAATCCTGCGCCTTCATACGCTTCTTGCCGGCTAACTGCACCTCGTCGAGCTGCAACAGAAGACCGTCGCCTGCCACCACGCAGAGTTGACGCTTTTCGCGGATTACGATGCCGCCGGCTTCGCTTGCCGACTCGGCCATCTGTCCTGTAGCTACTGCTATGCCCGTCTTCTTTGCCGAGTATATCTTGAGCACGGTTTCCCTGCCTTCATCATCCACAAGTGTCGTCCATGCCCCAGGGTATGGACTTAAGCCTCTCACAAAATCATACACCTGCTTGGCATCCTTGCTCCAGTCAATCTCGCATGTCTCCTTAAAAATCTTCGGTGCGGGAAGCAGTGTCTCTCCAGCCGTGATGAGTTGCTCTTGAGGTATGGCATCGGGATGACCGTCGGCATCGATGATGCACTGCAGGGTGTCGAGACATATCTCTGCTCCAAGGTGCATAAGTCCGTCATACACATTCTCCACGTTATATTCGTCGAGGATGTCGAACGGCTTTTGCATTATCACTCTTCCGGTGTCGATGTCATGGTCGAGGAAGAAGGTAGTCACGCCGGTGCGCGTCTCGCCGTTGATGACCGCCCAGTTGATTGGCGCCGCGCCGCGGTATTGGGGCAGCAGGGCGGCATGCACGTTAAACGTGCCGTATTCGGGCATTGCCCACACCACTTCCGGCAGCATACGGAATGCCACCACCACCTGCAAATTGGCTTTATACGAGCGCAGTTCTTCAACGAATGCCTCGTCCTTCATTTTAACTGGCTGCAGCACAGGCAGATTGTGTTCCAATGCGTATTGTTTCACCTGTGATGGTTGCAGCACACTGCCGTGTCTTCCCACGGGTTTGTCTGGTTGTGTCACCACAGCCACCACGTTATAATCGTTTTTCACAAGTGCGTCGAGTGTCTCGACAGCAAACTCCGGTGTTCCCATGAACACTATTCTCAAATCTTCTTTCTTCATTTTTTTAATATATATATCATTCCTCACTCATGTCCTTCACCATCTTGCGGTACATGCCGTACATCCTCTGTCGTGATATATATCCCTTCAGGTGATTCTCGCTGTCAAGAACAGGAAGCCAATCGGCATGTGTGTTTTCAAATGTCTTCATCACCTTGGTCATCGGCATGTCGTCGTTGAGCGTCGCCGCTGGCGGAGCCATCAGCTGGTGAGCCTTGAAATGATGGTAAAGCTCAATGCGGAACACCACATGCCGAATCTTGGCTATGTTGATTTCTCCCAGGAGATTACCCGCGGCGTCGAGCACCGGCAGGAAACTGTTGCGGCTCTTGCTAATCTTGTGTACTATCTGACCAAGCTCCATATCGGCACTCACTGCCTTGTAGTCGCGGTCGATGACACTGTCAAGGCTCATCAGCGTCAAAACGGCGTGGTCGGTGTGATGAGTGATGAGCTTGCCCTGCTTTGCTAATCGCATACCATAGATGCTGTGAGGCTCGAATATATATATAGTAAGGTATGCGCACACAGATACTATCATCAGCGGCATAAACAGGTTGTAGCCTGTGGTTATCTCGGCAATGAGGAACACTCCCGTCAGCGGGGCGTGCATAACTCCCGACATCACTCCCGCCATACCCAGCAAGGCATAGTTCTTCTCAGGCAGATAAATGCCCACCTCATAGATATTCCAAAGGCGAGAAAACAGGAACCCAGTGAAGCAACCTATAAAAAGACTTGGCGCAAACGTACCGCCACAACCGCCTCCGCCGTTTGTGGCTGACGTGGCAAACACCTTGGTGAAGAGCACCAGTGCCACATATATCAGCAGCATGTCCCCCCTGCCGGCAAAGAGCGAGTTACTCATGATGCCGTTCCAGTCGGCTTCGGTCTTGCCGTTGAGCAAGAGGTTGATTGAGCGGTAGCCCTCGCCATAGAGCGACGGGAAAAGGAAGATGAGCAAGCTGAGGATGGCACCGCCTATGAGCAGTTTGACGTATGGCTTATCCTTGAACTTGCCGAACATGTTCTCCACAGCCGTCATGGTGCGTATGAAATAGAGACTAACCAATCCGCACGATATGCCGAGCAGTATGCAGGCGGGCACTCTCTCCACTGGCCAGTCGGCATCCAGATGGAATGAGAACATGGCCACACTGCCACGGAAGATATAGGTGAAGCAAGTGGCAGTCACACACGAAACAAGTATAGGCAACAGCGACGACATAGTAAGGTCGATCATAAGCACTTCCAGAGTGAACACAAGTCCTGCTATCGGCGCCTTGAAGATGCCGGCAATGGCTCCCGCCGCACCGCACCCCATAAGCAGCATCAGTGTGCGGTTATCGAGCTTAAATGCCTGACCGAGGTTACTGCCTATAGCAGAGCCTGTAAGCACTATAGGTGCCTCGGCTCCCACCGAACCTCCGAATCCGATGGTGATGGCTGATGCCACCACCGACGACCAGCAGTTGTGACCTCTTAGGCGGCTTCGCTTGCTACTGATGGCATAGAGTATTCGCGTGATACCGTGGCTGATATTGTCCTTGACGATATATCGCACGAAGAGCGACGTGAGATAGATGCCGACCACCGGGAAGACGAGATAGAGCCAGTTGGCTCCTGTCTTGTCGAAAGAGCTTGTCAGCAGTGCCACTATCTGGTTGATGAGTCCGTGGAGCACGAATGCCGCCACGGCAGCAAAAAATCCTACGAGGAATGCCAAGACAAGTATAAAGCTTCTCTCGCTGACGTGTTCCTCACGCCAGTCGCAAAATCTCTTGAACCATCCCGTTTCTTCCTTTTCTTCTTTCATATTCTTTCTTTTTATCCACAGATGTTTTTGTTGTCCACAGATGTTTTTTTGTCCACGGATGTTTTTTTGTCCACGGATGTTTTTTTGTCCACGGATGTTTTTATTGTCCACAGATTATCACAGATGAACACAGATTTTTATATCTAAGATATTTTGATTATCACTGATTTTTATATATAACTGATATTTATATAATTGTCTTAATTAATCTGAGCCAAAGGCTCTTAATCTGTGTTAATCTGTGGACAAAAAACGTCGCGCAGCCGAAATCTGTGGGAATCCACTGAAATTTCCCATCTGTGAAGATAAGTCATCCCAATAATCTGTTGTAAAAGTTTACTTGCGAATGATTTCCACCTCTCCCCCACTTCCGAGCCTGATGATACTCGACGGTTTATGGGGCTTATGCTCTTGTCGGCGGCTCCAACAAACGTAATCCACGGCATCGATGATTTCCTGCGAAATGTCGCAGTAGTTCTGTGCCGTCGGCTCGCCAGAGATGTTGGCAGAGGTTGAAACTATGGGTTTCTGGAATCTGTAGCACAGTTCCTTGGAGAACGGCTCCGACGTGATGCGCATGGCTATCGAGCCATCGTCGGCTATGAGGTTTTCAGCAAGATTGACCGCCCCGTCGAGGATGACTGTTGTAGGTTTGTCGGCGCACTCGAAGAGTTGCCATGCCACATCAGGCACATTCCTTACATATCGCTGAAGGCGATTATCGCTGTCAACGAGGCAGATAAGTGCCTTTGAGTCGTCGCGGTGCTTAATCTTATATACCTTGGCTACTGCCTCTGCGTTGGTGGCGTCGCATCCGATGCCCCACACTGTGTCGGTGGGATAGAGTATCACTCCACCCTGTCGCATCACCTCCACTGCCTTTTTTATATCTTCTTCTGTCTTCATATTCTTTATCTTTATTATCCACTGAGTTTTTGTTGTTCACGGATGTTATTTTGACCACAGATTATCACAGATTAACACAGATTTTCAATATCAAAGATATTGTGATTATCACAGATTATATTCATCTTAATCAATAATCATCTTAATCAGAGCCAAGGGCTCTTAATCTGTGATAATCTGTGAAATCTGTGGTCAAAAACATATCCGTGTTCAAAACATATCAGAACTCCGATGTGAAATGGAACTTGATATGCTTGAAATCCTCCTGAGCCATGCTCAGCACATATCCGCTGTCGGCCAGGAAGACATCCCTGCCCTCCTTGTCCTTAGCCATATACTGATACTTGCGCTTCTTGAAGTTGTCAAGCTCGGTCGGGTCGTCACTCTCTATCCAACAAGCCTTATAGAGATGCACCGGCTCCCAACGGCACTTCGCATTATACTCATTCTCAAGGCGATACTGAATAACCTCAAACTGCAGTTGGCCAACCGTACCGATAATCTTGCGCCCGTTGAACTGGTTGACAAACAACTGCGCCACACCCTCGTCCATCAACTGGTCGATGCCTTTCTGCAGCTGTTTGGCCTTCATCGGGTCGTCGTTCTCGATATACTTGAACAGCTCAGGCGAGAAACTCGGCAATCCGCGGAAATGCAACTGCTCGCCGTCGGTAAGCGTGTCGCCAATCTTGAAAGTGCCATTGTCGGGCAATCCCACGATATCGCCCGCCCAGGCCTCGTCGATGGTACTCTTGCGCTGAGCCATAAACTGCGTAGGCGACGAGAACCTTAGTGTCTTGCCGTGACGCACATGCAGATAAGGTTTGTTGCGCTCAAACTT
The DNA here is from genome assembly GCA_022764085.1 of Prevotella sp. GTDB lineage: Bacteria > Bacteroidota > Bacteroidia > Bacteroidales > Bacteroidaceae > Prevotella. The sequence goes on along the minus strand of JALERP010000116.1, from coordinate 24,514 downwards.
GCCGCTGCACACCTTGCAGAAGGCGATGCACGAGCGGTGGTTGGGGTCGATGTTGGCGGTTATCTTAAAGATGAATCCCGTGAACTTGGGCTCGTCCGGATTCACCATTCGCTCCTCAGCCTTGGTGGGGCGAGGGCTTGGAGCTATCTCCACGAAGCAGTCGAGCAGTTCCTGCACACCGAAGTTGTTGAGCGCCGAACCGAAGAACACCGGTGCCACCTCGGCATTGCGGTATTCATCTACGTTGAACTCAGGATATACGCCATCCACAAGTTCCAGGTCCTCGCGCAGTTTGGCGGCATCCGTCTCTCCCACTGTCTCATCGAGCTGTTCGCTGTCGATATCCACCTCCACCTTTTCAGTAACCCTCTGTTTGTCAGGAGTAAAAAGATTGAGTTGCTTTTCATATATGTTATACACGCCCTTGAACTTCACACCTTGGTTGATAGGCCAAGAAAGCGGTCGCACCTTGATTTCCAGTTCCTGTTCGAGTTCGTCGAGCACGTCAAATGGGTCACGTCCCTCTCTATCCATCTTGTTGATGAATATGATGACGGGGGTATTGCGCATGCGGCATACGGTCATGAGTTTACGTGTCTGTGCCTCCACACCCTTTGCGCTATCCACCACGATGATGGCGGAATCCACGGCAGTGAGTGTGCGGTAAGTGTCTTCGGCAAAGTCCTGGTGTCCTGGTGTGTCGAGGATATTGACCTTATAGTCCTTATAGTCGAACTCCATCACGGACGTTGACACCGAGATACCGCGTTGTTTCTCTATGTCCATCCAGTCGGATGTTGCTGTTTTTCTTATCTTATTACTTTTTACAGCTCCCGCCACTTGAATTTGTCCACCGAAGAGGAGGAATTTCTCCGTCAGTGTTGTTTTACCCGCGTCCGGGTGCGATATAATCGCAAATGTCCTTCTTCTTTCTATTTCCTTATTCATATCTTCTTTTTTATCCACAGATAAATATTTAATGTCCTCTGAGTTTTTTTGTCCACAGATTTTCTTTTTTGTCCACAGAGTTTTTTTGTCCACAGATTTTCTTTTTTGTCTACAGAGTTTTTTTGTCCACAGATTATCACAGATTAACACAGATTTTTTTATAACTTTGTTATAATTATCACAGATTATAATCATCTATCAATCATCAATAATAATCATCAATAATAATCATCAATAATCAATAATAATCATCAATAATCAATAATAATCATCAATAATCAGAGCCTTTGGCTCTTAATCTGTGCTAATCTGTGTTAATCTGTGGTCTATAAAAAAAACTGTCTGTGGTCTATAAAAAACCTGTCTGTGACCTATAAAACAAATCTCTCTGTCACAAGACTATTTTCACCAAAATTAATCAGTAGTCCTCTTCTAAATCCCGTAGCCTTCAAATAATGAAGTATTTGTGACTTATGTTTCCCGTTAATCTGATCAACAGCCTTAAGCTCTACGATAATACTACCGTAGCATAAGAAATCTGCAGAAAATTTGTGCCCCAATTCTATTCCCTGGTATAATATCCTAATCTCTTTTTCTCTTTCATAAGGAATGCCAGCTTTCTGTAATTCTACTTCAAGAGCATCCCCATATACAGCTTCCAAGAAACCAGGACCAAAATACCGATGAACCCTCATGGCTGCACCAATTATCTTATAGGTTTCATCATCATTCAGATTACCCCAACCACTCATTTCACAACTTCTTGATGCACTTCTCCAGCGACTCCTCCCAGTAGGGAATCTCTATACCGTAGGTCTGCTTGATCTTGGTCTTGTCCAAAACACTGTAGGCGGGACGGTTGGCGGGAGTGGGATACTCGGCGGTGTGCAACGGTCGCACATGACATGTGGTAATTCCGGCAATGCGGTGAATGGCCTTGGTGAAGTCATACCAACTGATGACACCCTCATTGCTGAAATGATACACTCCGGGGACAATACCCTTGTTGATGGCAGTCATAATGGCTGCAGCAAGGTCGCCGGCATAGGTCGGGGTGCCTACCTGGTCGAAAATAACCCCCAGTTCCTGCTTCTCGTTGCCCAGACGAATCATCGTCTTCACGAAGTTATTTCCGAAGGTGCTGTATAGCCATGCCGTGCGGATAATCATCGCACGCTTGCAGAACTTCGACACGCCCAGCTCCCCGGCGAGCTTCGTGCTGCCATATACACTGTCGGGCGAGGGAGTGTCTTCCTCACGATATGGAGTATGCCCCTTTCCATTGAACACATAGTCGGTGGACACCTGTACAATCCATCCACCGCGTTTCTCAACGGCAGCGGCGAGATAAACCGGGGCCACTGTATTTAGTGACGTACAGAGTTCCTTGTTTGTCTCTGCCTTGTCCACGGCAGTGTAAGCAGCACAGTTGACTATACCGTCAATCTCGTTCTTGGCCACGAAATCCTCTATGGCCTGTTGGTCGGTGATGTCGAGTTCGGCAACATCTGTATTAAAGTATGTATGCTGCGGATTCTCTTTCTCCAGCAGCTGCATCTCGTTTCCCAATTGGCCGTTACAGCCTGTAATCAATATATTCATAGTCTTTTCCTTTTATTATTTCCAATCTTTTCTTTCCACTGATGTTTTTTATCTCCACTGATGTTTTTATTGTCCACAGATTATCACAGATTAACACAGATTTTTTAATATCTAAAGATATTTTGATTATCACAGATTTTCCTTTTTGTCCAGAGATTATCACAGATTATAATCATCAATCAATCATCAATAATCAACCTAATCAGAGCCAAAGGCTCTTAATCTGTGCCAATCTGTGCTAATCTGTGGTCTTTTAAAAAACATCTGTGGTCTTTAAAAAAAACTATCTGTGGTCTTAAAAAAACCTATCAGTGGATTAAAACTCCAGCGGCTCATCCCTGTCCTTGAGATAGTAGTCGTTGAGCATACCGATGAAAGAGCTAATCTCCTTCACCGCATGCAGCGTCTGCTGACTTATCTCCTTCTTCTGCAACCTCAGCATCATCACACCGTAGAGGGAGTTAAAACATGTCTCTATCTCGTCCTCACTCTTATCCACACCACGGTTGCGCAGCTCCACAATAAACGGCAGCACCTTATAATAAGCAGCATTGTAGAACGGGAAATTGGTGGAGTCGAGCAACTTGCGGTGCAACTCCTCCAAGTTCCACAGCGTCACCTTGTTGATGGTGAGATGCCCCTTCTCGCGGCATCCCTCCTCGTTCATCATCCTGATGAGGTTGCCATACCAGTCGGTCTCCTCATCCTTCTGCTCGTCGGTATAGTCAAACTGTGATATATATTCGCGTCTTATCCTCGACAACTGGCAGCCGAAAGCACGTATGGTGTCCTCCACCTGCCACATATATAAAAGATATTCCGCGATGTTCTTCTTCCTTAGTTCGTCGGCGATATACATTATTATAATTGAGAATTAAAAATTAAAAATTTGGGAATTAAGAATTAAAAGAAGCGGTAGAGATTGGTGACGGTTCCCAGTAGCATAAGCACCGAGCATAGCATCACTATTGCACCGATTATCTGATTAATAAGCTTTATGCCGTTGGAGTCAAACTTGCCCCTTACCTTGTCGATGAGCCACGTAAGCCCATACCACCACACAAGCGCTCCTCCCACTATACTGGCAAATCCCACCAACATCTCAAAAGGATGATTGGGCATGACAAAGGCAAACTGCGCAAAGCATGCCAGGAAAAGGAAGATGATAAGTGGATTGGAGAATGTGACCAAAAAAGCAGTCACACCGTTATGCCATAGTGTACCCTTGCTGTTGCCCGACTGATGAATCTTCTTGGTGGGGTCGGAACGCCACGTGAAAAGCCCGAATGCAAACAACAATATGCTTCCCACTATCTGGAGATACATCCTCGTCTGCTGGTTGCCGAGGAAGTCCATCACAAAACTCATACCGAATCCGGCTATTGCGGCATAAATCATGTCGCTTACCGCCGCACCTATCCCGGTGACGAATCCGTACCACCTGCCCTTGTTGAGCGTGCGCTGCACACACAACACCCCAACAGGTCCCATCGGAGCCGAGGCAATAATGCCAATCAGCATACCCTTGGAGATGAAATTTAGTATATCTATCTGTATCTGAAATGCCATAGCGAGTGCAAAATTGCTAAATTTTGGCGAAATATACAAGTTTTTTCGATGTTTTTTTTGTTTTATCGCAGTTTTTTCCTAACTTTGCCCTCTGAAAACGACAATAATTTAAAAAAACAGATAAAAATGAACAATCAATCAACAATGAAGCCATACGTAATTGGCTTGGACTTAGGAGGAACTAACTCCGTTTTCGGCATCGTTGACAGCCGTGGCGACATCAAGGCCACAACAGCCATCAAGACGCAGGGATATCAAACAAGCGAGGCTTACGTCAACGCAGCCGTTGACGCTTTGCAGATTATCATCGACCAAGTAGGAGGTATTGGCAACATCAAGGCCATGGGTATAGGAGCACCCAACGCCAACTACTATACAGGCAACATCGAGCACGCCCCTAACCTCGCATGGGGAAAAGGCGTGGTGCCACTGGCCAAGATGTTCTCCGACCGCCTCGGAGGAATACCCGTGGCAATCACCAACGACGCCAACGCGGCTGCCATCGGCGAGATGGCCTACGGAGTGGCACGAGGCATGAAGAACTTCATCGTCATCACACTCGGCACTGGCGTGGGGTCGGGAATCGTGGTGAACGGACAGCTCGTCTATGGGCATGACGGATTCGCCGGTGAGCTGGGACACGTCACTATGGTGAGAGGGGCTGAAGGCCGCCCCTGCGGATGCGGGCGTACAGGATGCCTCGAGGCCTACTGCTCTGCCACAGGCGTGGCACGCACTGCCCGCGAGATTCTTGAGAAAACCACTGAGCCATCGTTGCTGCGCGACATGAAGCCCGAAGACATCACGTCGCTCGACGTGAGCATTGCCGCAGACAAGGGCGACAAGGTAGCCAATGACATCTTCGAGTTCACTGGCAAGATGCTCGGCGAGGCCTGCGCAGATTTCGCGGCTTTCTCAAGCCCGGAGGCTTTCATCTTCTTCGGAGGACTCGTAAAGGCCGGCGACCTCATCATGAACCCCATCAAGAAGGCATACAACGACCACGTGCTCAACATCTTCAAAGACAAGGCACAGTTCCTCGTAAGCGGTCTCGACGGTGCGTCGGCTGCAGTGCTCGGAGCAAGTGCCATAGGATGGGAAATACAGTAGTTATAGTTGACGAGTTGACAGTTGAATAGTTAACAAGGTGACTTAAATACACTTGTTATACGGACAATCAGCTTGTCAACTCGTCAACTTGTTTACTTTTCGACTAATAAAAATGGACATATCAGTAATCATACCACTCTTCAACGAGGAGGAATCCCTGCCCGAACTCTACTCATGGATTGAGAAGGTGATGAACGCCAACGGATTCACATTCGAGGTAATATTCGTCAACGACGGCTCCACCGACCACTCGTGGGACGTGATACAGAGGCTGGGCAAGGAATCCGAACATGTGAAGGGCATAAAATTCAGACGCAACTACGGCAAGAGTCCTGCCCTCTACTGCGGATTCAAACAGGCTCAGGGCAACGTGGTCATCACCATGGACGCCGACTTGCAGGACTCACCCGACGAGATACCCGGCCTCTACAAGATGATTGTGGAAGACGGCTACGACCTTGTCTCAGGATACAAGCAGAAGAGATACGACCCGCTGTCGAAGACCATTCCCACAAAGCTCTTCAACGCCACGGCGCGCAAAATCAGCGGCATCAAAAACCTGCACGACTTCAACTGCGGACTTAAGGCCTACCGCAAGGATGTAATAAAGAACATCGAGGTGTACGGCGAAATGCACCGATATATACCCTATCTCGCCAAGAACGCCGGATTCGACAAAATCGGCGAGAAGGTTGTTCACCATCAGGCACGCAAGTATGGCTCGTCGAAGTTCGGCTTGAACAGATTCTTCAACGGCTATCTCGACCTCATCACACTGTGGTTCCTGAGCAGCTTCGGCCGCAAGCCGATGCACGTCTTCGGATTCCTCGGCACCATCATGTTCCTCATCGGATTCATTTCGGCGTTCATACTTGGTGCCGACAAGCTATACTGCCTTGCCAACGGCATCAAGCAGAGACTCGTAACCGACTCGCCCTATTTCTATATCTCGCTGACAATGATGATGATAGGCACCCAGCTCTTCCTCACCGGATTCATCGGCGACCTGGTGAGCCGCTCGTCAAGTGCCCGCAATGACTATCAGATAGAGGAGGAAATAAGATGCGGAAAATAATGCTGGCTGCCCTCGCTGCCATCACGGCTTGCGCTTGTTCGTCAATCGACTGCCCCGTGCAAAACTCGGTTTACACCAACTATGCGATCTACAAGGCCGACGGCACCAAGGACACTCTGCACGACACGCTCAGCGTACTAACCTTCACCGCGGCTGGAGAGGACACCGTCATCTTCAACCGCGGCGTGGGGCTTACTGGCTTCAGCCTCCCCATAAGCTATGTCAACCCCTGCGACACATTCTACTTCGGACTGAAACCGCAAGGCGATGACACACAATGGATTATGGATGAAATTCGCATCAACAAGCTCAATATGCCGCGATTTGAGTCGGTAGATTGCCAGGTTGCCTATTTTCACACCATCACGTCGGTTGAAACCACCCACAACTTCATCGACTCCATAGTAATCAACAACCCAAATGTCGATTATGATACCGAAAAAAAGCATTTCAGGATTTATTTCAAGAAGTGGTAAGGCTATTGCACGCACAGCCAAGGCAGCCATACTTGCACGCACAGCCACAATGACTGCCATGGCCGCCTTGCTATGCCCAGCCAATGAAACAATGGCACAGGGAAAACTCTTTGCCATACAGAAAGACTCGGTGGCTTTATTTCAGGGATTGCAGGTTTCGGTTGACATAGCAGGCCCAATAGCGCGAGCAGTGAGCGATTACGGCGAATACGAGGCTGCCCTCAAGGCAAATCTCCACAACCAATACTTCCCTGTGGTGGAGATAGGACTTGGCAGTGCCAAACATGATGACATAGTCACAGGAAACTACTACAAGACATCGGCTCCTTTTTTCCGCATCGGATGCGACATCAACCTCGCCAAGCAAAAGCACACGCCAAACTTCGTATATGCAGGTCTCAGGTATGCTTTCACTTCATATAAGGTGGATATGTGGCGAAAGCCCTCGCCCGACCCTATATGGGGCAACGACGCCACATTTATCGTTGACGGAGAGACATGCAACCAGCATTGGGCGGAGATTGTAATAGGCTTGAAAGCCAAGCTATTCGGTCCTGTTCATGCAGGATGGAACGTGAGATACAAACGACGACTCAGCCACAAGGATTGCTCGGCGGGCAACACATGGTATATACCAGGATACGGCAAATACGGCGACACTCGCATCGGTGCCAACTTCAACGTGATTATTGACATTTAGCAAGATGATATTTGTTTACACTTAGCAAATGCAAAACAAGAAGCGACTAATATGGCAACTGCCCTTCCTCACCTTCCTCATCGTGGGCACGGTAATCATCGTGGGCAGACAACGCTCCACCCCCTACCAACACGACAAGGGGATGGTTTTCGGCACGGTTTATCACATAACATACCAAAGCGAAAAGAACCTAAAGGATGGTATAGAGGCAGAACTGGCCAAGGTGGATGCGTCGTTGTCGCCATTCAACAAGAATTCCATTATATCCGCCATCAACCAAAACAGGAAGATTGCCGTGGACAAAATGTTTGCCGAGGTATTTTCTCTTGCAATGAAAATTTCAGATAATACAAATGGGGCTTTCGACATTACAGTGGCCCCCCTTGTTAACGCATGGGGCTTTGGATTCAAGCACGGCGAGATGCCCGACCGCCACGAGGTGGACAGTCTTAAGGCTCTCGTGGGATATAAGAAGGTGAGCCTTAAGGATGGATATATCACTAAAAACGACCCTCGCATCATGCTCGACTGTAGCTCCATAGCCAAAGGTTATGGCTGCGACATAGTTGCCAAATATCTCAGAAACAAAGGGATAGACAACTATATGGTGGAGATTGGCGGGGAGATTGTAATCCGAGGCATCAACGAGAAACGGTTGCCATGGAAAATTGGAGTCACCAAGCCCACCGAAGACTCGCTCAATGTAAACCAGGAGATTCAGACAATAATAAACGTCACCGACAAGGCCATGGCAACGAGCGGAAATTACAGGAATTTTTACTACAAAAACGGAAAGAAATACGCACACACCATCGACCCCACCACTGGCTATCCCGTACAGCACAACATTCTCTCCTCCACCGTCATCGCCGATGACTGCGCCACCGCCGACGCCTATGCCACGGCGTTTATGGTGATGGGATTGGACAAGGCAAAGGCTGTGCTCGAACGTCATCCCGAACTGATGGTTTACTTCATACTTGCGGGCGACAAGAGCGAAAACAAAGTGTGGTTCTCGCCATCAATGAAGGACAAGATTGCGCATTGACTTTGTGCGGACAGAACAGGGAATGCGCTATGAAAGGATTTGACCATTTACTCCAGTTGCCCCTATTTATGGGAATGGCACGCGATGACCTCCAGCAGATTGTCGCCCATACAAAATTTGATTTCTTCAAACATCCGGCTAATGCCAACGTCATCACCGACGGCGACCGATGCGAGGCTGTGGTAATCATGACTCACGGCATAATTTCAATGGAAAAATGGAGTGATGACCGAGGATATAGCATCCTCGAGACACTCAAAGCCCCATTTATCCTGCAATTGGAGCATCTGTTTGGCCTCCATCAACGCTATTCCGCTACTTTCACCACTCTTTCGCCATGCAATTTCATATCGATTTCAAAGCAGGAAATAATGTTTCTCTTCGAGCAATTCGACGTTTTCCGCATCAACTACCTCAACATCCTTGCCGCAAAAGCCCAAAAAGCACAGTCGAGGATATGGCACCCTGCCCTCACCGACGACCGCAGCCGCATCGTAAACTTCTTCCTATCCCACTGCATACACCCTGCAGGACGCAAGGAATTCACCATTCTCATGACCCGTCTCGCCACGGAAATCAACGCCAGTCGCCTGGATGTCTCCCGAGTGCTCAACAAAATGCAGCAAGAAGGACTCATAGAGTTACACCGCGGCAGAATTATCATCCCCGAATTGCACCAACTTATCAGTTCGTAAGTTCAAGAGTGTATAGTAAATCAGAATTAGACGGTTCCAATAAAGTCCGCTGTGAATCCGCTGTAAGTCCGCTGTGACTCCGCTATTTCAATATCTCCCGATACAACCTGCAACAGTGTCACAGCCTTTGTAGTGGTAATCCGGTGTGTTGTTGTCAAGACATCACAAGCGATTCGTGTTTCAGTGTTTCAGTGTTTCAGTTGAAATTGCAACATTGCCACACCCTAAAATAGAAGATTATTTATTTATATATATATAAATAAATAATTATCTTTTTCTATTATACCCATATCTCTCATTCCAACTGAAACACTGAAACACTGAAACGCCTACGTCAACCACAGCGTTTGTAAGCAATTGATATTCTGTACGTTACAACACCCACTTCTTTCGTTTTATTATCAAAATCCTTATTTTTTCAACACTTTAGCCAGTCGAAAAATCGTGGATATATCCCATTTAATCCTGAAAAATGACCATATTTCGCCTTCAAAAAACCCCAAAAAACAAGCAGAAATCGTAACAAGACATGGTAAAAGTACATAAAAACTGAAAAAAAACACTACTTTTTGAGGATTTTTCAATCATGGAGAAATTTGACTCAATGATTTCATCTGTAACCGACTCAACATAGGGTCAGAGATGAAATAGAAAAACATCAAGCAAAAAAATGGCAAAATATTTGGAGTTTACAAAAATATTTTGTAACTTTGCAGCCGTTTAGAAAAATATGAGACAGATAATGATTGAACAGACACATAAGAATCCGTTTTTCGAGCAATACCATACATTGCACGAGACAGTGCCGTTCGGCGACTTCACACTTGCTGACATTGAGGAAGCATTCGTGGAGGGAATAAAGCGCGACGACGAACTTATAGAGAAAATCACGAACAACCCTGAGAAACCCACATTCGACAACACCATCATCTACCGCGAGGAGGGCAAGGAGCACTACTACGCAGTGCTCGACAAGGTGTCAACGGCTTTCTACAACCTCATGAGCGCCGAAACCAACGACGAGATGGACGCACTGGCACAGAAAATACAACCCATGCTGACAAAGCACGCCAACGATGTGAGACTCAACCCGGTGCTTTTCGAGAGAATCAAACACGTACACCGCCACCACCGCCGCCTCACGCCAGAGGAAAAGGTCCTGCTTGAAGACACATACCAAGGACTGGTGCGCAGCGGTGCACTGCTGGACGACGAGGGCAAGGAAAAGCTCAGAAAGCTGACAGAGGAAGCCGGGATGCTGTCGCTGCAGTTCTCGCAGAACATGCTGAAGGAAAACAAGGCTTTCCAACTGCACATCACCGACGAGGAGCAACTCGACGGACTGCCAGAAACGGCACGCGAGGCTGCCGCACAGGCAGCAAGGGAGCAGGAAAAGGAAGGATGGGTGTTCACGCTTGACTTCCCGAGCTACAACCCATTCATGACATATTCCACCCAACGAGAACTGCGCCGACAGATGTATATGGCCAAGAACACCGTGGCATGCCACGGCAACAGCGAGGACAACCGCGGGATATGCAAAAGGCTCATAAACCTCAGACGCGAGATTGCGCAGCTGCTTGGATACAAGACTTACGCTGACTACGTGCTCGAACGCCGTATGGCCGGCAACAGGAAAAGCGTGTACAAACTGCTCGACCAGCTCATCGACGCTTACAAGCCCACCGCCATTAAGGAGGTGAAAGCCATTGAGAAATATGCACGCAAGACCGAGGGAAAGGATTTCAGGATGGAGCCTTGGGACTTCGGGTTCTACAGCCACAAGCTGAAATTGGGAAAATACAATATCGACGCCGAGATGCTTAGGCCTTACCTCGAACTTAACAAGGTCATAGAAGGAGTATTCGGACTTGCCAACAGGCTCTACGGCATCACATTCCGCGAGAATAAGGACATCAAGGTGTATCATCCCGACGTGAAGGCATACGAGGTGTTCGACCGCGACGGTTCCTACCTGGCAGTGTTCTATGCCGACTTCCACCCACGCAAGGGCAAGCAGAGCGGGGCGTGGATGACGGAATACCAGGGACAGTATATCGACCGCAAGGGAGTGAACGTGAGGCCACACGTAAGCGTGGTGATGAACTTGACTAAACCCACCGACGAGAAACCTGCACTGCTGACACTGGGCGAGGTGGAGACTTTCCTGCACGAGTTCGGACACTCACTGCACGGCATGTTCGCCAACACCCGATTCGAGAGCCTAAGCGGCACCAACGTGAGATGGGACTTCGTGGAACTGCCCTCGCAGTTTATGGAGAACTATGCCGTGGAAAAGGAATTCCTGCGCACCTTCGCTTTTCATTACCAAACGGGCGAACCTTTGCCCGACGAGCTAATCGACCGCATTGTGAAGAGCCGCAACTTCAACGCCGCCTACAGTTGCATGAGGCAGGTGAGCTTCGGACTTCTCGACATGGCATACTACACTATGAAGGAGCCTTTCGACGAGGATATCGTGGAGTTTGAGAAGAAAGCATGGGCAAAGGCGATGGTGACCGAACAGCTCCCCGACACTTGCATGACGGTGCAGTTCAGCCATATCATGGCGGGGGGATATGCTGCTGGATACTACAGCTACAAATGGGCGGAAGTGCTTGACGCCGACGCATTCAGCGTGTTCAAGAAGCACGGCATCTTCGACCAGAAGACGGCGCAGAGGTTCCGCGACTGCATCTTATCGAAGGGCGGCACGGAGCACCCGATGATTCTCTACAAGAGATTCCGCGGTGGCGAACCGACCATAAAAGCTCTGCTGAAGAGGAACGGTATCAAGATTGTCAACGATTGATTCTTGGCAACTGATATACAGTCGCTTTAGACCACTATTGACGGTCGTTTTTTTAGACCATAGATGACAGTCGTTTTTTGACCACAGATTTCACAGATTAACACAGATTAAGAGCCTTTGGCTCTGATTAAAAAATCTGCGATAATAAAAAATCTGTGATAATAAAAAAATCTGTGATAATAAAAAAATCTGTGATAATAAAAAAATCTGTGATAATAAAAAAATCTGTGATAATCTGTGAAATCTGTGGTCAACAAAAAACTCTGTGGTCAACAAAAAAGAAAAAGAAATTATGGACGAGAAACAGTATAAACTTGACTTGCGCTACCTGAGAATGGCGCAGATATGGGCGGAAAACAGCTACTGCAAACGCCGGCAGGTGGGAGCGCTGGTCGTGAAAGACCAAATGATAATCAGCGACGGGTTCAACGGAACACCAAGCGGATTCCCCAACGTGTGCGAGGACGAAAACAACGTTACCCATCCATACGTGCTGCACGCCGAGGCAAATGCCATCACCAAACTGGCGCGAAGCTCGAACAACAGTGAGGGAAGCACGCTATATGTCACTGACTCGCCATGCATAGAATGCGCCAAGCTCATCATACAGGCAGGAATAAAACGAGTGGTGTATGCACGCGAATACCGGCTGAGCGACGGCATCGACCTACTGAGGCAAGCGGGCGTAAAAGTGGAATTCATCAAACAAGAATAATAGTAAAGAATAAAATTGCCCAACTATCGCAAATAGTAAAAAACGAGAAAACTTCTTAGCGACCAACGGGATCGATAACTGCTTATAAATCCCTTTAACCCATAAAGTTGAGCAAATGCGAAACATTAATAATACAAGACTATGAGCAAAAACAGGCAAAACAAGTATATGCCGCTGATTATGGCAGTGTGCGTGGTGGTGGGAATCCTCATCGGCACATTCTACGCCAACCACTTCTCTGGCAACCGTCTGAGCATCATCAACTCAAGCAGCAACAAAATCAACAACCTGCTGCACATCATCGACGACCAGTATGTAGATACGGTTAGCGTCAACCAACTGGTGGAGAAGGCGATGCCGCAGATTCTCGCCGAGCTAGACCCCCACTCCGTGTATATAGGCGCACAGGATGTGCAGGCAGCCAACGACGACTTGAAAGGCTCTTTCTCAGGTGTGGGCATCGAGTTCACCATACGTCAGGACACCATTAGGGTGCAGAACGTCATCGGCAACGGTCCTGCGGAAAGGGCGGGACTCATAGCCGGAGACAAAATCGTGAGTGTTGACGGCAACACCTTCGTTGGCAAGAAGGTGACCAACCAGGAAGCCATGCGCCGCCTCAAGGGTCCCAAGGACACTAAGGTGAAATTAGGTATCATCAGATTCGGAGAGAAAAAAGTGAAATACTTCACCGTGACACGCGGCGAGATTCCTCAGAAGAGCATCACCTCAACATATATGATTGACAACGAGACGGGATATATCAAGGTGAAGAACTTCGGTGAGAACACTTATCCCGAACTGCTCATCGCATTGGCAAAACTGTCGCAGGAGGGCGTGGAGAATCTCGTAATCGACCTGCGTGGCAATCTCGGCGGATACCTTGCCTCGGCAGTGCAGATGGCAAACGAGTTTCTGCCCAAGGGAAAGCTCATCGTATATACACAAGGAAGAAAGTCGCCTCGCCAGGAATACCGTAGCGACGGACGCGGCTCTTATCAGCACATACCGTTGGTTGTGCTCATCGACGAGGTATCAGCCTCTTCATCTGAGATTTTCGCAGGTGCCATGCAGGACAACGACCGCGCCACAATAATAGGCAGACGCTCGTTTGGAAAGGGACTTGTGCAGCAGCCGATTCCCTTCAACGACGGCTCGATGATACGTCTAACCATCGCCCGCTACTACACTCCCTCGGGCAGATGTATCCAAAAACCATATACCATGGGCGACGAGAAGAGCTATGAGGAAGACTTGCTCGACAGATACCAGCACGGCGAGTTCTTCTCGCAAGACAGCATACGACATTCAGGCAAGGCCTACCACACTTCAATCGGAAGAGTTGTGTATGGAGGCGGAGGCATCACTCCCGACATTTTTATCCCCGAGGACACTACCAATGTCACTTCTTACTACAAGGAGGCTTCGATGACGGGACTCATACTTCAGTTTGCATTCAACTACACCGACAACAACCGTCAGAAAATGAATGAGTTCACTGAAATGAAGGAACTGGCGGCATATCTCGTTAAGCAGAACACGGTGGAGAAATTCGCCGAGTTTGCCAACAAAAACGGTCTTAAGCGACGCAACCTCATGATAAAGAAGTCGCACAAGCTGCTTGAGAGATACATCAACAGCCGCATCATATACAATATGCTCAACGACGAGGCATGGACGCAATATCTCAACCTGGATGACCCCGCCATCGCCAAGACGCTTGACATATTCAGGCGCAAGGCGGCATTCCCAAAGAAGGCTGCCTTATGACACAAAAAAAAGAACTAAGAAAAGAAATACGTAGAAGAAAGCGTGCATTTTCCGCAGAAGAACTGCGGGAAATGTCGCTTTTTGTATGTGAGAGGCTTTTGTCGGAGGATAGGCTAAAGGATGCCAATACAATCATGATGTATTACCCTCTGGGCGATGAGGTGGACATATCTCCATTGATTGAAAAGATGGCAAACGAAGGCAAAAGGGTTTTGCTGCCCCAAGTGACGGGCGACACTTCGATGGTGCTTCGCCATTATACAGGGAAAGGCGATTTGACGGAAGGCGCTTTTGGAATAATGGAGCCTTGCGGCGAGCTGTTTACTGACTACCGGGCGATAGACATTGCAATAATCCCCGGAATGGCATTCGACAAGAACGGCAACAGGTTAGGGCGCGGTAAGGGATATTACGACCGTTTTCTTCCACATCTCTCGCCCGATATATATATAATAGGTGTATGTTTCCCGTTTCAGCTCCTTGATGAAATCCCGACAGAGGAGCACGACAAAAAGGTTAACATAGTAATCCCTAATTCCTAATTAAACCTAATATCCGTAATAATCCTCGCTCCCACGTGATGGTTGAGTTTGTCGATATACATCTGCCGTCGCATCCCTAACTCCACCCTTAGCACAGGCGAGGTGAGGTGAACCACGAGCACCTGATTGTATATATACACATCACGGGTGAAACGGGCAACGGAAGGACCTGCCACCTCTGGCCAGGCATCCACGAGCCTCTTCTGCAGAAGAGGAGTCTCAAGACCGTTGCTGCGCAAGTTCTGCATCACAAGGTCCTTGATTGTCTTTACGTCACGTCTGAACATAGGCTATCACCAATCTCCTTTCACTTCAATTATCTTATAGTCACCACCCGAACGGGCGAGAATCTTGTCGAGATGCTCGCGGTTGGTGTCGGTGACGAAAATCTGCCCGAATCCCGATGAACTCACAATCTCAACGATACGCTCCACCCTCTCGGAATCGAGCTTGTCGAAGATATCGTCGAGCAACAGCAATGGAGTAGTGTGCGAGGCAGTGCGTTTGAGGAAGTCAAACTGTGCCAATTTGAGGGCAATGGCAAATGTCTTGTTCTGCCCCTGGCTGCCCTCACGCTTCATCTGATGGCCGCCAATGGTGAACAACAAGTCATCGCGATGCACTCCATGCAATGAATACCCCACGGTGCGATCCTTCATCCTGTCGCGGCGGATGACATCGCAGAGAGCCCCTCGGCTACAGTGCGACTCATAACTGATACCCACCTGCTCGCGTCCGCCCGAAATGGCTTGATGATAATGCTGAAAGACAGGAATTAGCTCGTTGACAAATGCCTCGCGTGCAGCAAAGATACATTCGCCCTCATATCCCATCTGCTCCTCCAGTACATCCATAAGCGCGGCGTCAGGTTCCTCCTCCTGCTTGAGCAGGGTATTGCGCTGCTGCAGGGCCTTTGCATAACGTGAGAGATGGTCGATATAGGCATGGTCAAACTGCGAAATCACCATATCCACCAGCCGTCGGCGTTCCTCGCTTAAGCCGTCGATAATCATATTATCGGCAGGAGCCACCATAATAATTGGTATAAGCCCGATATGTTCCGACAGACGGCGGTATTCCTTGCCGTTGCGCTTGAAGTGCTTCTTAGTGCCACGCTTCATACCGCAATACACAGTCTCTGGTTCACCCTCATCGGTGGAGTACCTGCCCTCAATCATGAAGAAGTCCTCACCATGGCGTATGACCTGCGAATCGACGGAGTTGATACTGCTACGGCAGAAGGAGAGATAGTAAATGGCGTCAAGAACATTTGTCTTACCAACACCATTGTGTCCGATAAAACAATTGACCTTCGGCGATAAATCAAGAGTGACCTCACCGATGTTCTTGTAGTTCATTATTGTCAATTTTTCGAGAATCATTGGCCTAAAATACGTATTTTTAGTGCAAAGTTACAAGTTTTTGCGGTTAAAAGCAAAAAAAGTCGGCAATAAATTTCATTATCTGCTATTTTTTTGGTAATTTTGCCCCCAAATTGTGTCAATAACACGCAAATCATTAGAAAAAAAATAAAACAAAAGACAATAAATGGCAAAAATTAATGAACAAGAGGGTGCACTCGGCTTCGAGGAGACCCTTAACAAATCCGAGGCCTTCTTCCTCAAATACAAGAAGGCCATCATCGTAGGCGTACTCGCAGCAATTGTGGTAGTAGCCGGAGTAGTTGTTTACAAGCAGTATGTATCTGCCCCCCGTGAGGACAAGGCAAGCACAGCGCTCGCCAAGGGACAGGAGTATTTCCAGCAGGAGCTTTTCGAAAAGGCTCTCAATGGCGACGGTGCAGGATACACCGGATTCTTGAAGGTGGCTGATGACTTCAGCAACACCGATGCCGGTAATCTCGCCAATCTTTATGCAGGACTCTGCTATGCCCAGCTCGGCAAATGGACAGAGGCAGCCAAGTATCTTGAGCAGTATGACGCACAGGACGACAAGATGATCAGCCCTGCCGCTGAGGGTGCCCTTGGCAATGCCTACGCTCACCTCAACCAGCTTGACAAGGCTGTCAACCATCTGAAGAACGCTGCCAAGAAGGCTGACAACAACAGTCTTTCTCCTACATTCCTCATCCAGGCCGGGGAAATCCTCGAAAGCCAGGGCAAGGCGGCCGAGGCTCTCGAGCTCTACAAGGAGGTTAAGGAGAAGTATATGTACTCAATGCAGTATCAGACAATAGACAAATATATCGAACGCGCATCCAAGTAAATGGCTACAGCATATCACAACCTGTCTGACTACGACAGCAAGTCAATTCCCGACGCAAGCAACATGTGCTTCGGAATAGTCGTGGCGGAATGGAACCCGGAAATCACCGACGCACTGCTCAAAGGTGCTGTCACAACGTTGGAAAAGCACGGTGCACTGCCAGAGAACATCCACGTGAAAACGGTGCCGGGAAGTTTCGAGCTAATCTATGGTGCCCACCAGATGACTATGCGAGGCGAATATGACGCCATCATAATCCTCGGAAGCGTTATCAGAGGCGAGACACCACATTTCGACTATATCTGTCAGGGAGTTACCTACGGCATTGCCAAACTCAACACCTCGAGTGAGATTCCAATCATCTATGGACTTCTGACCACCGAGAACATGGAACAAGCCAAGGACAGAAGCGGCGGAAAGCTGGGTAATAAAGGCGACGAGTGTGCAATCGACGCCATCAAGATGGCAAAATTCTAATTATTAATAATATTTGTATAGGGAGCGGATAACTATTCGCTCCCTTATTTGATTAAATATAAGGATATTATGAAATTCATATCATGGAATGTCAACGGACTAAGGGCTTGCGCCGGAAAGGGATTCTGCGACGTGTTCAAGCAACTCGACGCCGACTTCTTCTGTCTGCAGGAAACAAAGATGCAGGCGGGTCAGCTCGACCTTGAATTTGAAGGATATACCTCCTATTGGAACTATGCCGAAAAGAAAGGGTATTCGGGAACGGCTGTCTTCACAAGGCACCAACCCATGAATGTCGCATACGGCATCGGAATAGAAGAGCATGATCACGAGGGACGGGTAATCACGCTTGAGATGGCAGACTTTTATCTTGTGTGCGTATATGTGCCTAATGCCCAGGACGGTCTCAAGAGACTTGAATATAGAATGAGGTGGGAGGATGACTTCCTCGCATATATAAAGGCTCTCGACGCCAAAAAGCCGGTCATCGTATGTGGCGACCTCAACGTGGCGCACCAGGAGATTGACCTCAAGAATCCCAAGACCAACCGTATGAACCCCGGATTCACCGACGAGGAAAGGGGAAAGTTCACAAATTGGCTCGAAAACGGATTCACAGACACCTTCCGGCATCTTTATCCCGAACAGGTGACTTACTCATGGTGGTCATACCGATTCAAGGCAAGAGAGAAGAATACGGGATGGCGTATCGACTATTTCGTAACGTCAAAACGACTGGACGAGAGAATCTCTGATGCCAAGATTCACACAGGAATTATGGGAAGTGACCATTGCCCTGTGGAACTTGATTTGAGATAAAAAGACTTAAAAGAGTTAATTTTTGCAATATTAAATACCTATTATTATTCCCACCTTGTTATATATATAGGTTAAACTAAAAAAACAGTACGAAATGAGAAAGTTATTATCTATCCTTACGACGCTCGTCGTGACAGTATGCGCAAATGCACAGATGCTCGACCCAGTACATTTCACATCAAAACTGGAGATGCTCAGCGGCGACGAGGCTCAGATTGTGTTTGCCGCAAAGATCGACAACGGCTGGCATGTGTATTCAACAGGTCTTGGAAACGACGGACCTATTTCCGCCACATTCAATCCCGTCAAAATGGACGGCGTGAAGACTATTGGTTCACTAACCCACAAGGGTAAGGAAATATCACAGTTCGACAATATGTTCGGCATGAAGCTGCGCTATTTTGAGGGCAGTGTCACCTTCATACAGAAAATCAAGTTCACCAAACCCGACTACTCCATCGACTGTTATCTCGAGTTCGGTGCCTGCAACGACGAGACATGCCTCCCGCCAACCCAGGTATCACTGACCAAGAGCGGCAAATCGCCAGCAGTATCCAAGGATGCCGATAAGGGAACCCCCACTCCATCAGCCGCCGCCCAATCAGCCCCAGTACTCGGCGAGTCAGCGTCGAGCTCCGCAGCTCCCGACCCCGATGTCGCCCTCGCCCCCGATACAGCTGCTGCTGTTTCCTCCCTTAATGCCGCAGACGCCTCCTCCCTCTGGTCTCCCGTCATCAGCGAGCTGAAGGCCTACGAGGACACCCCTACCGACTCCTCCCTTTTCTATATTTTCTTCGCAGGTTTCGTAGGCGGATTCCTTGCACTTCTGACTCCCTGCGTATGGCCCATCATCCCCATGACAGTGAGCTTCTTCCTCAAGCGCAACAAGGAGCGCTCAAAGGCCATCCGCGAAGCCGTCACCTATGGTATCTCCATCGTGGTAATCTATGTGGTATTGGGTCTTGTAGTGACAATGCTCTTCGGAGCAAGCGCGCTTAACGCCCTCTCCACCAATGCCTTATTCAACATCTTCTTCTGTCTCTTGCTGGTAGTCTTCGCCGCATCATTCTTCGGGGCGTTCGAAATCACACTGCCTTCATCATGGAGCAACAAGATTGATGCCAAGTCGGAGAACACCAGCGGCATGCTGAGCATCTTCCTTATGGCATTCACCCTCACTCTTGTGTCTTTCTCATGCACAGGACCTATAATAGGATTTCTGCTTGTGGCGGTAAGTACCCAAGGCAGCATCCTTGCCCCCACCATCGGCATGCTTGGCTTTGCAATCGCCCTTGCCATACCATTCACACTCTTCGCCATGTTCCCGAGCTTGCTTAAGTCTGCTCCGAAGTCAGGCGGTTGGATGAATGTAGTGAAGGTTGTTTTAGGATTCATCGAGCTTGCATTCGCTTTGAAGTTCCTGTCGGTGGCAGACCTTGCCTACGGCTGGCATATCCTCGACCGTGAGACCTTCCTATCGCTGTGGATTGTAATATTCGGTCTTCTTGGAATTTATCTTCTCGGATGGCTTAAGTTCCCACATGACGACGAGGGCAACCGTACCAACGTGCCACAGTTCTTCTTAGCAATGATTTCACTTGCCTTTGCCATCTATATGATTCCCGGATTGTGGGGCGCACCATTGAAGGCCATCAGTGCCTTCGCACCTCCAATGAACACCCAGGACTTCAATCTCCATAAGGCATCTGTGGAAGCCAAATACCATGACTATGAGTCAGGTATGGCTGCTGCACAAGCTGAAGGTAAGCCGGTTATGATTGACTTCACCGGCTTCGGTTGTGTCAACTGCCGCAAGATGGAAGCCGCCGTATGGACAGATCCGAAGGTGGCTGACATGCTCAACGAGAAATACGTACTTATCTCTCTGTATGTTGACGACAAGACACCGCTTTCAGAACCCATGACAGTGACAGAAAACGGTCAGAATCGCACTCTGCGCACCGTAGGTGACAAGTGGAGCTATCTGCAGCGAGTGAAGTTCGGTGCCAACACCCAGCCGTTCTATGTATTGATAGACAACAAGGGCAAGCCACTCGCCGGTTCACGTTCGTATGACGAGGACATCAACGCCTACATCGACTATCTGCAGTTGGGTATTGACAATTTCAAGAAATAAGAAAACGAGTATTTCATTATTTGTATAGAGCAACAATTTCATGTTAGATAAGGAAACACGAGATAGGATTATCTCTCTGATACACAAGGAAGTAGTGCCTGCCATCGGTTGTACGGAACCGATGGCGGTCGCTCTTGCCACTGCAAGGGCGAAAGAGGCTCTCGGAACAATGCCGGAAAGAATCGAAGTATTGCTTTCCGCCAACATCTTAAAGAACGCCATGGGAGTGGGCATACCTGGCACTGGCATGATTGGCCTTCCCATTGCCGTAGCTCTTGGGGCTTGTATCGGTCGTTCCGAATACCAGTTGGAAGTATTGCGCGACCTCACCCCCACAACTCTTGCAGAAGGCAAAAAATACATGCAAGAGCACGACATCATAATAAAACTCAAGGAAGGCATCACCGAGAAGCTATACATCGAAGTCACCTGCTACGCATCATCAGCGTCATTCGCATCCCTCCGTTCAAAGGCCATCATCTCCGGCAGCCACACCCGTTTCATCTTTATAGAAAACGCCAGCGGCGCCATAGAGTTAAACATCGGCGCCCCATCAGTCAACAGCCCCAGTGGCCGTTGCGTCAGCAACGAGAGCTCCTCCTCTTCCTCCTCCCTATCCTCCCCCTGCGACCAAGAGGACATCCAGCTCAATCTAAAGATGGTGCATGATTTCGCCACTGAGACCCCGATAGAAGAGATCCGCTTCATCCTCCAAACTAAGGAATACAATATGAATGCCGCCCGCGAGGCCATCCTCGGCAACTACGGTCACAACCTCGGCAAAACCATCGACCGCCCCCTCGCCAAGGGAATCTTCGGCAACAGCATTTTCTCGCACATCATTGCCAAGACGGCTTCTGCATGCGATGCCCGTATGGGGGGAGCGATGATCCCGGTGATGAGCAACAGCGGTAGCGGTAATCAGGGCATATGCGCCACCAACCCCGTAGTGGTATATGCCATAGAAAACGAAAACACTGAGGAAGAACTAATAAGGGCACTGGCTCTCAGCCACTTGACTGCCATATATATCAAACAAAGCCTCGGCAAGCTCTCTGCTCTCTGCGGTTGTGTAGTGGCAAGCATAGGCAGCAGTTGCGGTATCACCTATCTTATGGGAGGCGACTATCAGCGCATCTGTCATTCAGTGAAAAACATGATTGCCAACCTCACCGGTATGATTTGCGACGGAGCAAAACCCAGTTGCGCCTTGAAGATTTCATCGGGAGTCTCAACTGCCATTCTTTCCGCACTGCTCTCGATGGAGGGCAAGAGCGTGACAAGCGCAGAGGGAATCATCGACGACGATGTTGACAAGAGCATCCACAACCTTACAAGCATAGGTGCCGACGCCATGAGAGCCACTGATGATATGGTTCTGAATATCATGACCCACAAGGGATGCTAATCACTGACAAGGGATGCCAAACAGAATAGAAATTAGGGACTTGTGCATCGGCTACGGTGCAAGGTCGAAGAATATCAAGACAATAGGCAGCCATTTGAATGGTTGTCTTAATGAAGGACAGCTCACTTGTCTCCTTGGTGCCAACGGCGTGGGAAAATCCACACTGTTGAAAACCCTGTCAGGATTCCTGCCTAAACTGGGTGGCAATATCCTTATTTCCGACAACGGCAGAAATGGGCACAAGGACATCACAGAATACTCCGACAAGGAGTTGGCAAAACTCATAGGTGTGGTACTTACTTCAAAACCTGACATTCAGAATATATCGGCAAGAGAGATGGTTGCCCTTGGCCGTTCGCCATACACCGGTTTTTGGGGTTCACTCGGCGAAGAGGACAACCGCATTGTTGACAAGGCAATGGAGATGGTAGGCATATCCGAATTAAGCAAACGGATGATTGACACCCTCAGCGACGGCGAACGCCAGAAGGTGATGATTGCCAAGGCATTGGCACAACAAACGCCAGTAATTTATCTCGACGAACCAACAGCTTTTCTCGATTTTCCGAGCAAGGTAGAGATGATGCGGCTGCTAAGGTCGCTGGCAAGGAAAACGGGAAAAATCATTTTCCTCTCCACTCATGACGTCAGCATGGCTCTGCAGATTGCCGACAACATATGGCTGATGGAAAAACATAACGACAAAAGCCGCACACTGACCATCGGTTCGCCTCACGCCCTCGCCGAAAACGGCATTCTGCCAAGGTTCATAGAGGGCGAAGGAATACACTTCGACCCTAAGACGCTAACTATCCGCATAGAATAAGAATTACTTACTCGACGCTGGATATGGTTACATCATCAAACTCGTTCAGATACTCAATAAGTTGCTCATTGCGGTTGTCACGCTTGACCTTCATCGAAAGGCTTGCCTCGAAAATCTCGCCATGACTCGTCTTGCGCTCCTTCAGTTCGTAGGAAATTATCTCTACGCAATTGCGCCTAATTTCCTTTATCGCCTTCTTGACACTCTCCTGCGAAGTGGCAGAAAATGACAACATCACAACTGATGTGCTGACGCGGGGGATTATGACACTAAGTATCTCAAGACCAATGAGCACCATAATTGTAGTCATCACCGCGGCAATGAACATACCAGTGCCGCAAGCCAAACCGATTGCTGCCGTCACCCACAAACCGGCGGCTGTGGTAAGTCCACGAACCACATTCTTTTGGAAGATGATGGTTCCCGCACCCAGGAAACCAATACCCGACACCACCTGAGCAGCCACTCGCGATGAATCCTTCAACTCGAATCCGAAACCGAATTGCGACACTATGCAAAAAAGCGCACTGCCCAAGGCCACAAGAAAGTGAGTGCGGAATCCTGCATCTTTCGCACGGTATTCACGCTCTATGCCAATAAGTCCACCCAATAGCATGGCCACTGCAAGTCGTATGGTCATCTGTATTTCATTACCTGTAAAATCCATAATAATTACACTATTGTCTTTTACTCCATTTTGCCACTTTTTACTCCCCTTTTCACAACCAACGCCACAGGCAAACTCAAAAAGATGCCAATGGTTATGTTCATAGTCATAATGTTCAGAGCAGTCATTATCGGTGATGCGTCAGCAAACTCTTTCACCCCCTGCATCATCTGCTCGTATGTTATTCCATACACCTTCATCGCCTCCTTCATATCGCTAGAAGACAGGAGCGAAGTGTATTCGCGCATCAGATAGCCGCCGTCGATGAAGGCGAAATAGAGATACTGAATCAACGCAAACAAAAGCGAGGCATAAAAGAACATCAGTGCATAATAAAGCATGGAACGCCTACCAGATATTTCGCCTTCGCGAATATCATCGCGGAACTTTGTCAGACGCTTCACGGCAAAAAAAGGACTTAGGATGGCTATGATGCCAGCAATGAGACCTAACATAGGCGAACTAAGCCCTCCAAGATAACATGCGAAACTGGCTATCCATAGTATTCCGACATAAGTGCCGTCAACACGAGCAAAAGCTCTCAACTGTATGTATTCTTCTGTTGTCATTTATCAAGAAATTAAGTTTTTCGGTGCAAAGTTACGAAATATAAGGCATATTATCAAATAAAATGCCATAAAAAAGCAAAATTTCCACTGAAAAGTTTGCATAATCAAAAAAAAATGCCTACCTTTGCACCCGCTTAAGAAAAAAGACGGGCAAGTCTTACACGGCCAGCTCCCTTCGAATCCTCCAGGACGGGAACGTAGCAAAGGTAGTTGGTTGTAGCGGCGCGATGTAAGTAGCTTGCCCACCCGCCTCTTTAGCTCAGTTGGCCAGAGCACGTGATTTGTAATCTCGGGGTCGTTGGTTCGAATCCGACAAGAGGCTC
>JALERP010000088.1 GCA_022764085.1 Prevotella sp. | reverse complement strand
GCTGGCACTGCCATTTGCCGTAACGATATTCTTGTCGCTCACTGCCTGTGCGTTGACATATCCGGCGGCGTTGGTGTATGCCTCGCCACCCCACAATTGAAGCTGCTCAATGCCATTGCCCGTGTGGCGGACATCGTTGAGGAATCCCTTGCTCGCCATCCATGAGGCAGCATTGCAGATGGCGCCGACTATGCGACCCTTGCTGATAGCATCGGCAACAAGAGGCTTTACTCGCTCAGCTGCCTCACTATTCCAACTGTATCCTCCGATGAGCACCAGTGCTGCATAATCGACGGGAATATTATTAAAGGTATAGTCGGGCAAAATACGGAAACCGCTGATAGCCTCAATGGGCTCCATCGATTTGGCCACAATCTTGTTCTCATACTTCGGGTTCTCTTTCATTGCCATGGCATCCGAGCGCAACGGCTGGGTGAGATACGGCAACTCATGCTCCGCAAACTGCGGCAGCAATACATATAAAACTTTCTTCATCATTCTTAATTCTTCTGGGGATTATCCAATATAGGAATCATTACTCCACACTGATAGTCGGGAGAATTGAAGTCACCCATCGTGTACCATTCCACGTTCACTGCCATCACTGCCTTGTATTCAGGATGCTGCTGAAGCCATTCATTATATACATAGGTGTAGTTGTTGTGGAAAGCAGTCATACCGCCCTCGAAATAGAATTTTAGCCATTTTTTGTATTCCACCTTGCGCAATTCCATTCCCTCGGGCACATTGCCACCCTTGTAGCTGCCACTGATGAAATAGTCGAAAGTGCCGGCTGCCATATCGCAGTCGCATAGTGCATATTCACCGATGTTGTTTTCAGCCACAGCCGCCTGCTTGTCGTCGAGTGGCTTGCCAGCCTGCATCATCGGGAT
Source organism: Prevotella sp. (assembly GCA_022764085.1). Taxonomy (GTDB): domain Bacteria; phylum Bacteroidota; class Bacteroidia; order Bacteroidales; family Bacteroidaceae; genus Prevotella. Next base: position 2,488 of record JALERP010000088.1, on the reverse strand, counting down.
GCACAATTGTTCACTAAACTCCTTCCAGAAAGCAGGACATTCCTCTGCCCCCTTCTTCATCTCAATCTTCTTAACAATGCCTATCAGTTCAAGACCTTCGTTCTCAATAATTTCAAATTTCATATTAATTATTATATTAAATTCGGATGCAAAAGTACTGCGTTCCTTGCACATAACCAAATAACTGGGACAGAAAGCAAGGATATGTGACGAAACGACAGTAATCACACAATCTTATATGATATTTCCGATTGCTGTTATAACTCAAAGCAATCCTACCATAATATGAAATTGCAAATTTTCATAATAATTCGTGTATCTGCCCGAAGTGTAGATTCAGATGATTGATATATCCACGTATCATGGTATCGAGCGTAACCCGACAACCCTCGTAGTCAATCCAGTAGTTGGCTTTTATCATTAAGGCGGGATAATCGGCACACTGCCTTATCCCGCCCGTTTTCGTTAAATAAACATCTTAATGGTGATAATGCATTCGGGGAAACTCCTTAACAGTCTCAAACTGCGCCACCTTGCCATTGCCGTCGAAAGAAACGACGAGCATGGCTATGAATTGTCTTTCCTCTTCTTATTGACATACAGGATGAGGAAGTTGGCAAGAGCGGTCGAGAAGAGGGCAAGGCTCAAAGCCCAATTGTTCTCACTCGACGCGCTCATCACCGACTTTATCAGGAGGAAAACTCCTGAAAAAAGCAGAATAGAGATAATGCAATATAATGTGACATTATTGCGTATCATAGTATTATGGCTAATAAAAACTTTGGGATATCAGCTGTTATATCACTACTGCAGTACCGCTTGCCGTCACCATCAGCATCGAGCCGTTGGCCCCGAGAGCCTCATAGTCGAGATCGACACCTACGATGGCATTGGCACCCATCATATGTGCACGTTCTTGCATCTCGCGCAAGGCGATGTCCTTGGCTTCACGCAATACGCTCTCGTATGAGCCACTGCGTCCGCCTACGATATCGCGGATGCCGGCGAAAAAATCCTTCACGAAGTTGGCGCCGATGATGGTCTCACCCGTCACCAAACCTTTATACTCTCTGATTGGATGTCCCTCAATAGTGGGCGTTGTTGTTACTATCATAATATAAATAATTTAGAAAATTAGAAATTCATGTCCTTATTCAAATTGTCTTTTTTATTTATTAGACGATAAAATTGGATTAATAACTACAAATTATTTTGATTATTTTCGGCTGCAAAGGCAACTATTCAGATTCTCCAACCAACCTCGTCACCGTCATTTTCCGAAATATCGAGCAAACGTGACGACGAATAGCCACTGATCTTGCGGAAGTCGGACGAGAAATGGGAGAGGTCGTAATATCCGTTGCGCCATGCTATCTCGGAGAGAGTAACGTTGTCAGCCCTGCAGCTCTTCATGTCTGCCAATGTCTTGTGATAGCGCTGCAAACGAAGATAGTCTTTGGGCGAGAGTCCAACAAAGGAAGAGAACAATCGTCCTAACTGCCTCTCGCTAAGACATGCTTCAGTAGCAACGTCACCTATCCTTACTGTGTCGAGATGACCGATGCCGTAGCTGATAGCGCGGTGAAGACGTCTCAGATTAATCTCGTCGGCATCATTGCGTATCAGGCTCTGAAGGAAAAAACTATCCATCCTCCCCCAGCACTCATCGGCAGTAGCGGCTTCCATAACGTGCCGTTCAAGCTCTCCCAATCCCACATCATCTACAGACAATATCCGATTGGTGTATTCGTTTAATGGAGCTGGAAGAAACATTCTTGCACCGAGAACAGTGAAATGTGCTCCCACTATCTCAATACCGCCATGTGCCTTGATGTCAATGTAATGCATGGTCTGTGAGGCAAAGCAACTGCCCACTTCGCCAACTCCACAGTAAGTCACCTTGTTGCCACGGTAGAAACACAAACCCGTCTCTCCGTTGGGCACTATTCGTTGTACCAACGGAGGACGGGTGTCTCGTCCATAGAAATACATCTTTATATATGGACGCAAAAGTGCATGAGGCTTTCTATAGCAGAACTCTTTCACTTGCTACCACAGTTGTCCGGGCAACTTTAATTTCTCCTTTGGCGGGAAGAGCTTGTCAAATTCTTCTGCCTCAGCCTCATCCACAAAATATCCTTGCGGAGTGGCATATTCACCATTCACTCCATCGAGATATCCCTTCTTTAGTTCTTTGCACAAAAAGAACGAGGCATCTTCTCCCTCGGGCAAACCATGGTAGCGTATGCCATAGCGAGAGGCGAAAGTGAATCCGCTATTGCCATAAAAGTCAATATTGCCTTCAAAGCAAACCGCCCCAAAGCCAAGACCGGCAGCTTTTTCAAGAGTACTCAAGTTTCGGAAGTAAAGTTATATAACATTATTTAAATAAAAAAGGCTTTGAATACTTCCGTATTACGCGGAATTTTTGTATCTTTGCAGTGTCAGAAACAATTATACAAAATCATTCAAAGCCATGTGCAAAGGT
>JALERP010000081.1 GCA_022764085.1 Prevotella sp. | reverse complement strand
TATCAGCAGGCTCTTGCCGAATCGGCGAGGACGGCTAAGAAAGAATATACTTCCGCCATGCGCAAGGTTGTATATCATTTCTGTTTTATCGACATATACATATCCTTCATTGATAATTCGTTCGAATGTCTGTATTCCTATTGGGTATTTCATAATTCAAATGTGATAATATTGTTCTTTTTTATTTGTCTCGTGGCTGCCAATCGTCTATCGTTCCCTTATCCGACGAGAAGTTGATGCCGAGACAGATCACCTTGCGGCTGTCGGTCATATAGGGTTTGGCATAGCCCTTGTCCTCTATCTGCTTCAAAGCGGCTGATGCACTGCCGTCGAGCTTAAACTCAAATATATACACATAGTCAGGACATTCAAGTACGCAGTCAATCCTGCCCTCGCTCGTCTCCTTCTCCACCAATGTGTTGTATCTACCAAGCATCTGCATGATTAGATAGAACGTGTATTGGAAATAACGCTCGCACTCAAACGCGTCTTGCTTGCGCTGGAAACGATATGTGACAGAGGACAGTAGGGCTGTCATCTGTTTCATGAACAATTCGACATTGCCTGCCTGAAGAGCGTCTGTCACATTTTCAAGCCATGCGGCCGGTTGAGTTCTTCCCTCTTTAAAATAATCGCCGGCAAGCACGGATATAAAGCCTGAGCGAACCTCCTCATTGGGGAAATCGAGCAGGTATGTCTGCCTACGAGGATTGCAAGCCTTGATGGTGAGATAACCGCTCTGATATATCATCGGAAGTGGTTGCTCAACGTCGGCCTTATAGTCGATAAACATCTCAGCGGGATAGTATTTGCCAACGAGTTCGTTGATGTTCTCATTGCCATGAGCAAGGAGGCGAACGAGATAGCCGGGAGTGCCCGAGGCAAACCAGTAGTTACGCATGTCGTTCTTGCTAAAGCAATTAAGTATGCTGAAGGGATTGAAGATTCCTGTCATCTTGCTACTGAAATGATATCCGTCGTATTTCTCAGTCAGCATTGCCACCATATCCTCATAACTCTTGTTTTTTGTTGATGCAAGCGAGCGGATTGGCTTGTCAAAAACGGTCAGAAGTTCTTCCTTTGTAATGCCGCAAAGAGATTCGTATTTTTCGTCTAAGCTGATGTCATCTGGCTGATTGAATCCGCTGAACACACTCACCTGAGAAAACTTCGTGACTCCCGTAAGAAAAACAAATTGCAAATCTTCATCAGCATCCTTGAAAACACCGTAAAAACCCTTCAACAATTCCCGGTTGTAGTTCTCCAGTTTTCTTCTGTTTCCGCTTTCGTCTTCAACAAATATCTCCTGATCCATCACGTCAAACAGCGGTTTGTCGTATTCATCAATAAGAACAACGGCTCTCCTTCCCGTTTTTTTGTGAGCAGCTTTTATCACTGCGGCAAAGCGCTCGCTTATAGTAGTGGCGAGTTCATCTTTGCCATACTCCCGTTCGCCCATTGCCACGAATGTTTCAAGATTCTTGTCAAGTTCGTAAGGCATTGAAAATATCCCTTTGCCAAACGACAGATGGAATACAGGATATACATTCCACTCCTTCTCAAGCGAGTCGATCTTCAGCCCGCGGAACAATTCCTTCTGTCCGAGGAAATAGCTTTTCAGGGTGGACAACAGCAAACTCTTGCCAAACCGGCGAGGACGGCTCAGAAAAAATACTTTTCCGCTGTTTGCCAGGTTATATACCATATCCGTCTTATCGACATATACGTATCCGTCCTGGATAATTTGGCTGAATGTCTGTATTCCTATTGGGTATTTCATCATTAAAAATATTGGGTTGGGAATAAACTAAATCACATCCATGAAGTTCTTCTGAGTGCGATTGAATATGACAATACCGAGAAGGAGGATGACTACGGCGAAGGCAAGGCTGTAGAGGAGATACGACCATTCGAACACTCCGACGCCAGTGAATCCATACTTAAACGTCTCGGTGATGGCAGTGAGCGGATTTGCCACTATCAGCCATATCTTGTCGGGATAGCTGTCCTTCATCACCGACAGGGGATAGATGACGGGAGTGGCATACATCCACAGTTGGACACCGAAGGAAACAAGGAAGCGGAGGTCGCGGTATTTCGTTGTCATCGACGATATGACAAGACCGAATCCAAGTCCGATGCAAGCAAGCATGAGGATGAGCAGCGGCAGGAGGCAAATCGTCCAGTTGACATTGAAACCGCCGAGTGTCACTGCATAATACAGATACACCACGATGAACAGCAGGAACTGTATGCCGAGCTTTATCATGTTGGATATGACTATCGAGAAGGGCACGACGAGACGCGGGAAATACACCTTTCCGAATATCTGCTGGTTGGCGTTGAATGTGTCGGAGCACTTGGTGAGGCAGTCGGCGAAATAGTTCCAGCACACAAGTCCGGCAAGATAGAACACTGCCTGTGGCACTCCGTCTGTAGATATGCCTGCAATGCCACCGAACACAAACATGAACATGATTGTGGTCAGTATCGGTTGGATAAAGAACCACGCAGGTCCCAGTATCGTCTGTTTATAAAACGTGACTATGTCTCTCTTGACGTACATTCTCAAGAGGTCGCGATAGCGCCACACCTCCTTGAGGTCGAGGCTGAACAATCGCCTTTTATTGTCGATGATTATGTCCCATTGGTCTTGCATATTTCTTACTTTTTTTGATTTATGATGCAAAGATACGTTATTTTCTTCTTTCAAGCAAATTTTTCATGGATTATTTTTGTATAATCTCGCGACATTAACATTTTGTCCAATGGCTTTTAACACTTCCATAATCAATCAGAGCCAAAGGTTTGAGTTTCACGTTTCAGTGTTTCAACACCTGAATCCATTGTTGGCGGATGTTTTCCACAGTGAACAGGGATGATGTTTGCAAAGCATTTATAGACATGTCAGCCCATTCTGCAGTAGAAGCCATGCAGGATAATGCCCTTGACATGTCCTCAACATCACCACACTTGAAGAATGTGCCACAGTGGCGATCTTCTAACAGTTCCTTAGCTACAGGCAAGTCAGACGATGCAATTGGCAACCCGTGGGCCATAGCCTCAACAAGCACAAGCGGTTGCCCTTCCCATCTGGAACTCAGCACATAGACACTTGCCCTGGCATAATGCCATTGTATGTCCTTGGTGAAAGGACAAAACCTGACTCTCTGCTCAAGCTGGTTCTCCACAACCATCTGCTTTAGCATAAGCTCTTCTGCGCCCTCGCCCACAATCTCCAGTGTCCAATCGGTGTTTGTCTTGGCGAATTTGGCGAACGCCCTAATGAGAAGGTCAAAGCCCTTATGCATCGGGGAAAAGCGTCCAATGGCAAGAAATTTCTTGTATTCTGATGAGGCTCTCCCGCGAGGTTCAAGCGTCAAAGGATTGTATATCACCACGCTGTCCAATCCCAAGTTTTCCTTAAACAAACGCTTGTCGGATTTTGACAGGACAACTATATCGTCAAGCCTATCCATTTCGTAGGAAAAGAATGACTTTAGCTCCGGGAGATATGGATTTTGCTTCTCAAACAATGCGTCATAACTATTATGCAGCCAACCAATTACCCTCTTTACATTCAATTTATTCCTAACCGAGGCAAGATGGAGCGAAAGAAAGGCGTGAACCCCAATAACAACGTCATATTCTCCTTTATTAATTCTTGAAGCAAGTGACTTCTTGCATGACGGGCGAAAGAAACTGTAGGAGTATATCCTTGCCGTTATCCTGTTCTTTGGCAATAGCTTTTTATAAATAAAACTCAATGTCTTACATACAATATATTCCAACTTCTTATTCCCATAGTATGTGATGTATTCAAAGCGTACATTCGACTCTCTGTAGTCATACATCGACAGGTTTTCGGCCGTATCCGTGGATAATATGGTCACGTCATGTTGCTCAGAGAGCGACTTGGCGATAACCGCCAGAACCCTCTGCACTCCACCGAATCCGAACACCGTGTCGGCATAGAAAAGTATCTTCATAATAGCGATTGTTTACATTTACACCGCAAAATTAATAATAAAAACTGAAGAATAACCATAATCTACGCTTAATTATTCTTAAAATATCATTCAAATA
>JALERP010000050.1 GCA_022764085.1 Prevotella sp. | reverse complement strand
ATGAAGAAACGACAATTGGACGAGGCGCAAGCCGAGTGTGCATCCTCAGCCGCACTGACCGCATGGCAGACCATCAACTGGGTGTCGTGTGAGAAGGAGGTACGCAAGCTGCAAGTCAGAATAGTAGAGGCTCTAAAGGCTCAAATGCAGTGCATTACAGCACACAGAGCCGATTATTTAGAACGAGAGATAATTAACAGAATTACACGAGCCGTGTGCGGTGAAAGTCGCATGCACGGTTCTTGAAGGGGAAAGCGGGGGAAACCCCGCAGACCTACTTAGAAACACTATATTAATAACTATTTATAAACAAAAACAAGTATGAAAAGAAGATTTCTCACCGTGGCCACACTATTGCTTTGCGCCACAATGCTCACAACATCTTGCGTGGGTTCGTTCTCGTTGTTCAACAAACTGGCTGCATGGAACAAGGATGCCACTGGCAGCAAGTTCCTCAACGAAATCATCTTCCTCGTTATCTCACCAGCATACGCAGTTTGCTCAGTGGCTGACGTGCTCGTATTGAACACTATCGAGTTTTGGAGCGGCAGTAACCCCTTAGCAAGCAATGTGGGCAAGACAATGAACGTGCAGGGACAGGACGGTAGATACTATGCCGTGAAGACCTTGAAGAACGGATATGAGATCAAGGCTCCCGACGGAAAGGTAACATGCTTCATCTATGACAAGAAGACCGACTCATGGTCGCAGCAGCAGGACGGCAAGACCACAGAGATATTCCGATTTAACGACAACGGCACCATCCAGGTGAACCTCGGCGACAGGAAGATGGACGTGACTGTTGATGAGATGGGTCTCAACGAGGTTGCCACCGCCACAGGTCGTGGTTTCTTCTATGCTGCAAGATAATATTTTTTAAACACAGAGACACGGAGTCACAGAGTTTTTATTATTAAACACAAAGATACAAAGAGACAATGTTTTTTCGGTAGCGGAAGATACAAAGGCAGCTAAAGCTGCTTAGACAAAGTCCACAAAGTTTTCTATCCCCAAAGATTAGACTGCCGCAAGGCTTTGTGGCGACTTTTAAGTCGCTTGTTATCTTTGTATCTAAAAAAACTTTGTTCCTTTGTGTCTTTGTGTTTATAAAAAATTCTTGAAGGAGTTAACTTACATCGAGACCTTGAAGCCTACATATACTGTGCGAGGCTGGGTGGGACCGTAGAAATAGCCCGAGTCGCGAAATGTGCCACGGTCAAGGTCTTTCTGGAAGGCATTCAGGATATTCTGTATGCCGGCATTCACTTGCATATTAAGATGATGTCCGAGAGGAAAGGTATATGCTATCTTCGACGACAACTCAACGAAATCGGGCGTATGCACCATCTCGTCCTGCTCGCTGAAGTGGGGCACGTGCATGCGCCCGGTATATATTCCCGACAACGATATGTCAAGACGCTTCACGGGCTGCACATTCATCGTGAAATAGCCATATACATCGGGAGTGCGAGGCATATCACGCACAGGAGCCACCTCAGGGTCTTCACTCCATGTGGTCAACTCATTATAGCGGCTTCGCTGAAGGGTGAGACCAGCCTGAACAAAGAAGCTGGAGCCATGGGCGGCCTTGGCGTCGAAGTTCACTCCATACACCTTTGCCCCACTGCCATTGCGACGCTCCTGCACTGTATTTCCATCGGCATCTACTCCGATATTTTGCAGATAGAACACGTCGGAAAGGGATGTATGGAAAGCCTCGGCAAGGATATTAAACTGGAAATGACCGCTATACAAAGTCCAATCCACCGAACCGCTGAAACTATTGGAATACTCAGGCTTCAGTCCGTCTGCAAGACGGATGATGACACCCTCGCCTCCCACTGCCGTCACGTGGAGGTCCTCGTCATAGGCTTGGGGAGCACGGAATCCCGTTGACCATGTGAGTCGAGCCTGCACATTGTCCTTAGGTTTCCACATCATGTTAAAACGCGGACTGAATATCGGGTTGTCGATGAGGTTATGACTGTCGAGGCGCATGCCCGCAAGCAATGTCACCTTATTAATTTTCCACTCCCCTTGGGCATAAAGGCTTCCTATCTTCACGTCCTGCTTGAGGTCGCGGTTATAGCCTGTCATGATGTCGTGAAGGGAGTTGTATTGATATTCCACACCAGCGGTAAGAGTTCCCGGGGCGAAAAGCATACTGCTGAACTTACCCGTATATGTCGCTCCTCCGACGTATGTCAGGTCCTTTGTCTTGCCGTATGCATCGGGGTCTTGTTGCGCTCCATAGTAACTATTGCGGTCGATATGCTGCACCGACGAGAAGAGCGACACCTTGTGCGCCCATTCCTTCCATGCGATGTCATAATTCAATCCACCACTATTTATTATATGTCGAGTCTGTTCGGTGATGTCGGTGAGATGTGGTTCGAGGTCAAACTTATTACCACCGCGGCGAAACTCATTTGTAGTGTGGTATTCTATACCGAGGCGTGTGAACTGCGACGGACGGTAGAATCCCCTCAATCCCAATGTGTGCGAGGATAGCTTGCCAATCTCCGAGAATCCGTCGCCATCGTGGTCGTATGGCTGTCGGTTGCGGTATGACTGATAGAAGGCAATACCATAGTCATTGTGATGCCCCACCATCGAGGCATTGGCACTCATGTTATCCTCCCATGCATTGCCGCCAATGAGCGACAGAGTGTTGCCCACCTGAAAGGAGTTGCTCTTGGGGTCCTTGGTGATGATATTAATGGTGCCACCCACGGCATTAGCGCCGAAGAGGGCAGAGCCTCCTCCCCTCACCACTTCTACGCGTTCCACCATCGAGGCTGGAATCTGTTCGAGTCCATATACTCCAGCAAGCGAACTCACCACCGGGCGGCTATTAATAAGTATCTGTGAATAAGGACCTTCGAGTCCGTTGATTCTCACCTGCGGGAATCCGCAGTTCTGGCAGTTGTTCTCCACTCTCAATCCCGACTGATAGGACAAGGTTTTGGCAAGGTCGGGAGCATTCACCTGTTCAAACAGTCGTGCGCTTATCACGTTCACCACAACTGGTGCATCCTTTCGTTTCACCGTATTCTTATTTGCCGACACCACAACCTCGTCAAGTCCTACGGTCTTGAATATATCATGTTCGTGCTCATGTTTTTTCTCTATCACATTATTCTCTTCATCAGCCTGCATCGAGGCCAGAACAGGTAGTGGGCATAAAGTCATCACGCCCACTACACCCATAATAAACACATTTATTTTCATTCTTTCTTACCTTTTTACCTTACACTCTTTTTTCCGGCTGCAAAGGTAATCAGATTATTTCATTCCCTAAAATTTTAGGCATACCCAAAAGTAGGTATTTTGCATTTCAGCTTATTATTTATTAAACACAGAGGCACGGAGGCACAGAGATAATATTTTAAGTTTTGCAAGTTGATAACTTGTTTACTGACAATATGTCACAGACATACGAAATAATAAAAACACAAAGACACAAAGGAACAAAGTTTTTTCTGGATACAAAGATAACAAGCGACTTAAAAGTCGCCACAAAGCCTGGCGGCAGTATAATCTATGGGGATGGAAAACTTTGTGACCTTTGTCAAAGTAGCTTTAGCTGCTCTTTGTATCTTCCGCTGCCTAAAAAGAACTTAGTGTCTTTGTTTCTTTGTGTTTAATAATTCAACTTTCGGAAGTAATTTTGAACCACAGAGTTTAAGAGATTAAGAGTATTTATATTAGGAAAGAGACTGAATGCCAAGGCATTTAGAAATCATAGAGAGCTGCGCATGATTTCATCTGCCCAAAGGCTCTGTGTTCTCCGTCGCTTGCGACCTACTCTATATAAACAAATATCTCTTTTCCTCTTTATCTCTGTGGTTTAAATAAAACCCTTATACATTGGGAATTATCTCTTCAGAAAGTTGAGTTCTTCATTCTTCATTTATAAACAGCGGGTCCTCGGGCATCACCATTATCGGCTTCTGCTCGTTGAGCTTGAGCAACTCTTCCGACACATATTTCTTGTCAACCACAAGTCGGAACATATACTCCCTAAACCACCTGTCGCTCATTATCATGCAGCCCTGCTGGCCCCACGATGTTCCCCAACTGTTCTCAACCTTCCATTTCTTGGCCTTACCGTTGGCGTCGAGGTCAACGGCAGTGAGTGTCATGGCGTGAGTCGAACCGCTGTCAAATGTGCTTATTCTCTCTGCCTTGTTCATACCGAAGGTGGTGCCCATCAGCGAACCGTAATCAAAGTTCTCTGTGTCGCCATAACCACGCTTGCGGTCGAGCATCTTACCCACGTCATACGAACTGTACAGCTTTCGTCCGTCCTTCAGCGATGCTATTGCCATCTGCTCAATGTCGTCCATGGGCAGGTTGAGGTATTTCCAGTTGTGTCCGTCGTAGGTATGTCGGTCGAGTTCCACCTCGTAGGTCTTGTAGTATGGGCGTCGCGGGTCGTTCATCACCATGATGAATGTGCCGTTGAGCTTGTCGCCCACCACCTCCTTGAAGAATTCCTGCGGAGTATAGGTCTTGGGTTCTCCCACTGCCTTCCCGTCCTTGTTGCGGTGGGCGTAGGTGAACTGCGTGGGTGGTTCGCCGATGGTCAGTGCGAGCATGCGATATACCGTGGATAGCATCTCGGTCTTTGCCTTTTCAATCTCGGCTGCCTTCTTCCCTTCTGCCACCATCTTGCGCAGTTGGAGTCCGTCTTCCCTGAGTCGCGACGATATCAGCCGTGCCATTCTCGACGTGTTGTCGCTCGAATAGCTCTCGGGCATCACCTGCTTGGGCACAAGTCCGTATTTCTCTGCAAGGTCGGCCACTCCGCAGAATGTACCTCCGTCGTTGATGGGGTTCTTGAAGAAGAACTGCACCCTCTGGTCATCTATGGGCTTCTTGCCTGTATCAATCACTCCCTGAAGGAAGAGGTTTGCCTTCTCCAGTTGGTCGTAGAAGAAGAGGTAGGCTTGTGAGAACTCCACCCTGAGCGAGTCGGTGCGCTTGGCGAAGTTGGCTCTGAGCACGTTCATGCCGCTAAACATCCAGCAGCGTCCCGAACTCTTCTGGTCGGTGATTGTCTGCTTTGGGGTCTCGATACTGAAGTATGTGTCCAGCTCCGCAGCGTTGTTGCGGTTTTGCGCCAAGTTGTCAATCGAGTTTGCCGCAATGGCATTGGCAATGGCGTTCTCTGCCGGGGTCATCTTGTTCTGCTTCTGTATCTCTCCCAACATCATGGAGGATATACCGCCCGTCTGGGCGTTCACTGTTGCCGTCATGCAAAGAGCCACGGCAATACTATAAAACTTTTGTTTCTTCATACACCTTTATTATATATATAGGTTTACTAAATCTTAATATCGACCGCAAAGTTAGCAAAAAAAAACGAGACAAAAGAATAGAATTGTTCTTTTTTACATATTTTATATCAATATACGGATGTTTCGGTCTTACATAAAGTAATGTCACCGTGCGAATGAACTCCCCATACTGGTTTTTGCTTTTGGTGGATACCTCTGTTGTACATAGGTATCCACCATCTCCACGACCCTAGTGATTGTAAGCACATCCGGTGGTAACCTCATTTGAAATGAGGTCGTCACCGTCCAACCTCGTTTTAATTTGGTAAGGATTACCAATTCCCAGTGCCTTACACACGTCGAAATAAATCCACTTTTTTGCAGATTGAGATTTATTTGTTACTTTATTTAGTGGAATCAATAGAATGAATAGTCCCTCTGATGCGCACGGGAGACATACGATACTGCGCAATTGCCCTACAACGGATGATAATGCCGACATTGCTGCAATTTTTTCTGTGGTTCATAGGGACTGGTACATTGCTTGTTTTGTTGTATGTAGCGAATCAGTGGTACATATCCTCTTGATTCATTGATTCAAAAAATGTCATTGTCATTTTGTCACGATGTCATAGAAATCGTTTTTAGGGGGGTAAGGATAGATGTTTGGAACGTATTAAAAATGTATTATAATTATTATATTATAATATAATAGTTCATATATAAATTATATATCATAGTAATTACTTGTTAAAAAACGATTTCTATGACAAAATGACAAAATGTATTTTTTGAGGTACTGCCTCAGTGCGCTAAAATGGCTCACCGAGGTAGCGAAGGAGTAGCCTCACCTGCTGTGGTGTGAAACGGCGTTGTGTGGGAATGTAACCCGTGGCGGCGAGACGTGCCGAGAGTTCGGTGTTGGCGCGGATCCACTGGTTGAGTTTTTTAAGGGCGGCGGTGTAGTCGATGTCGGGACAGTACGCCATGGCGAGTTCTTTTTTTGTTGAATAATTCATAGTGGCATGATTTTGTAATGCTTTTTTATGCTGCAAAAATAATATAAGAATGTGTAATTTCTATGACGTAACACCCGAAATTTTGTGACGAGACTTAAGAAAATCTGAGACGTGCCGCGGCGGGAAGTGAGACGTTGGAGTGGCCTGTTTTGAATTATGGATTGTCGAGTGTCAACGTCCGGTGTAGGGAGCCCCCTAATCCCCCGAGGTGTATATTCTAACTTAAAAGTATACCACCCCTAATATTTAAAAAGTATACCACCCTAACCATAGGTTGACGTAAGTTTGTGTATGCCTTCCCTCCCAAATATTAATTACCTTTGCACCCAAATATCAATGAGTGCAACAAAATGATTAGCATGGTAGAAAGATTTGATAAAAGTACATTTTTACATTTTTACATTTTACAGAGTTAAGCATTATTGGGTATGGATAACTTAATGCAATAAACGGATATATTTATTATTTAAATTATTATATATTATATTATTATATATAATAATATAATATATAATAATTCTATATAGACTTATGCTATGTCTTATAAATCACTGCAAAAAACCTTATCTCTGTAAAAATGTAAAAATGTAAAATCGGAGTTTTGAGGCACAGCCTCCGTGAGCTAAAACGGCTCACCGAGGTAGTGATAGAGAAGTCGCACCTGCTGTGGTGTAAAACGGCGTTGGATAGGAATGTAACCCGTGGCGGCGAGACGTGCCGAAAGTTCAGTGTTGGTGCGAATCCTGTGATTTAGTTTTTTTAGGGCGGCGGTGTAGTCGATGTCGGGACAGTACGCCATGGCGAGTTCTTTTTTTTGTTGAATAGTTCATAGTGGTATGTGTTTTATTTTGGTTTTGAACACCCAGTCTTGGAATCTCTTCGCCCCCACCTTCTTCGACTGGAAGATGCAGCGATAGAGATTAGGCTCGCCGATGAACGTCAATGTCACCGTGCGACTGAACTCCCCATGCTGGTTTTTGCTTTTGGTGGATGTGTCGATTGAATCGACGTATCCACTATCCAGCCGATTCTTTACATCCCGGGATAATGAATGGAATAGCATTTACATAAAAAATGGTATTTTTCCATAGAAAAATTTGGATATATGAAATTTTATTGTTATTTTTGCGCAAAAATACGAGAAAAACAGAATGAGTACAATAGATAATGAATCATATCGCAAAATTCATTTTGCAGTGATGGCAATCGAAAGCGGAGCTAAGAAACTGAATATCAGCGGACAGGAGATGGAACGGAGGCTCAAAGAGCAAGACCTTATCCATCAACGGCTCATTGGCCAATACGAATTTTACTGCATACTCAAAGTCTTATATATACGACGAATTTATATTGGAGTTACGTGGATAGCCATAGCTGCTTATTATTATAATATCTCCATAGCTATCCACGCACACGCCTCCGCATCTGCCAAGGCATGATGGTGGTTCTTCAAGTCATATCCGCAGCGGGCGGCGATAATGTCGAGGTTGTGATGTCCTCCTGGCCAACGCTTGCGTGATGCCACACAGGTGCAATGGAACTCATAGTCGGGATAATCCATCTGATAGACACGAAAGACGGCTTTC
>JALERP010000016.1 GCA_022764085.1 Prevotella sp. | reverse complement strand
ACTGGCATCTGCGCCATCAGCTCGAAGAGGTGCGCACCATCAATGCCCTGCTTGAGGAAAGGCAGAAAGCCATTGCCGAACAGACAGAAAAGGAGGATGAAACAATCGACAATACTCCCTGCGAGGAAGTGCGCCAGTGCCCTCGTGGGAGCCACGGGCAATAGCACACTCATTCTTCCACCCTCTAATATAATATATGTGGAGTCGATGTCCAACTATGCCAATATATGTTATATGGAATCAGACGAGGTGCGCCACAAGATGATGCGAATCACGCTCAAGCAGATTATGGAGAGTATTGGCAGCGAACCGTTTATGGTGCAGTGTCATCGCGCCTTCATCGTCAATCTCAACTTCGTCGTGTCGATGTCTAATCGCAACTCTGCCTATCAGCTGCAGATATTCGGTACAGACAAACCCATCCCCGTATCGCGCAACAACACCTCTGTGGTAAAGGAAAAGTTATTATTGAACACAGAGACTCAGAGGCACAGAGAATAATAATAAGTTACTCGACTTTCTGAAGTGATAATCTGTGATAATTAAAATATCTTTGATATTTAAAAATCTGTGATAATCTGTGGACAAAAAAGACTCAGAGCATAGTCAGGTTTTTCAGACCACAGATTAGCACAGATTGGCACAGATTAAGAGCCAAAGGCTCTGATTAGGTTGATTATTGATTGATGATGATTGATTATAATCTGTGACTCAACTTTCGGAAGTTATTTTATATCCTCAACCTTATACCAGTTGGGGCGGTCGGAATCGGCAAGCACCTTGTCTATCGTATAGTCGTTAGCGCCAACCTGATGGCTCCACTTCACTCGCTTGCTCACATCCACGTCCTTTCCGTCAAGTGTCCTTGAGGCAGACTCAGCATAGAAAGCCGTCTTCTCTTTCTCTACTCCCCAGTTAAACCATCCCGCAGGATCTATGTGGTCGCCCATGGCACATTCCACGAAAACCGTCTTGGCATACGGTCTCCAAGGACGTCCGAGCATGACGCGCTCCACACCCGCCTCTGCGGTAAGGCGGCAGCGGTGGAGCACATATCCATGGTCTCTGCCCTCGAGGGTTGATGCCGCCGTGAGGTAGCCGCGCCCCAAACTGTGAATCTCGCAGTTTTCGAAGAAAGCGGTTGAGGAACCGAAAATAAAGTCAACTGTGCCTTCTATATAGCAGTCCTTATAGTATTGTCTTGACATTTTGCCATAGGTATAGAGTGTGTCTTGATAGCCAAGAAAACGGCAACGGACAAACACGGCACGGTTGCCTGCCACAAAGGCTGCCACGGCCTGACCCACAGGACCCGAGGAATTGGCGAATGTAATGTCGTAAGCGTGGAAGTCAGGTCCGTAGATATAGAATGATGATGAACCAGATGTCCCCTTGTTTTCGCCGAAAATGTTCGGTTTTGATGCAAAGTCATCATACGTGAGAATCGTTCCCTCTGCACTTTCGCCGATGAGTGTGACGTTGAGCTTGCATTCAGCCAGCACCAGTTTCTCCTTATATACTCCGTTGCGTATGAATATGCGTGTCTCCTTTTCCTTGCGGAAGTCGGGCACCGCATTGATTGCTTCCTGCACAGTTTTGTAGTCGCCGCTTCCGTCCTGTGCCACGATGATGTCATAGTCCTTTGCCTGCATTCCCGAAATAACCGTAAGCAGCAGGACAAGTGTCAAGTATATTTTCTTCATTTTTTTGTTTTTATGAGTTATAGAACTGTCAGTTTCTCGGGTCTGCCCCCCACATCATCTTCTCCCTAAGCGTGTCAAAATACCGTTTGCCGGGACGCTTCACTATATTCACGCTGAACGGGGCGCGACGGATGGAGAAGACAGAACCCTCGGGCAATGTCTCTGAGCGTCCGTCGATGGCTAAAAGGAAATGCGAACTTCTACATTCAACCTGGAATGTCAGCTCCGAATTGTCGGAGATGACCAGCGGACGCACATTCAAGCTATGGGGAGCCACGGCAGTAAGCGAGAACACCTTTGTGCCAGGTACAATAATAGGCCCGCCGTTGGACAAGGAATATGCCGTGCTGCCCGTGGGGGTGCTTATTATGAGACCGTCAGCCTGATATGTGGTGAGGTAGTTGCCGTTGATGTCGGTATGAATGGTTATCATAGAGGCATTGTCGCGCTTTAGTATGGCGACATCGTTGAGCGCATACTTGCTGCCCGTGAATTCCGCATCCGTGACAACCTCCATCAGCGTGCGGCTCTCCACGGTGTATTCCCCGAAATACAACGCCTCAAGGCAATACCTGAAATCATTGGGACACACGTCGGCAAGAAATCCCAATCGCCCCATGTTCACACCTATGATGGGGATGGCCTTCTCGCCCACCCTGCTGACTGCCTTGAGAAACGTGCCGTCGCCACCCATGGATATGACAAAGTCGGCATCGAAATCATCGCCACGGAACACCCGGTTGACCTCAACCTTCACCTTCTGCTCTTCTACAAGGAAATGATAATACTCACTGTCAATGCTTATATAGGCTCCGTAATTATTGAGGCAACGGATGATACTTTCTATAGCTACAGACTTCTTCGCCTGATAGCAGTTTCCGAATATCGCGAACTTTAATGTGCGTGCAGTCATATAAAAAACATTAATTAATTTGGTTATTCCAATGATTTACCTTATCTTTGCAGTGCAAAAGTAATACTTTTTGCGGAAAAAACAAAAAAAAACAGTAAATATTTAGCTGAGATGACGAAATTAAGCGTAAACATCAACAAAGTGGCCACCATCCGCAACGCACGCGGAGGCAATAACCCCGATGTGCTGAAGGTGGCCATGGACTGCGAGAGATTCGGCGCACAGGGAATAACCGTACATCCACGCCCTGACGAAAGACATATCAGATACCAGGACGTAAGGGATATAAAACCCAATATCACCACCGAACTCAACATCGAGGGAAACCCTATACCCAAATACATCGAACTCGTGCTCGAGGTGAAACCTACACAGGTGACCCTCGTGCCCGATGCCGACAACCAGATTACGTCGAATCACGGTTGGGACACCAAAGCCAACAAGTCATTCCTCACCGATGTGGTAGGACGTTTCAACGAGGCTGGCATACGCACATCCATCTTCGTCGATCCCGATGAGGAGATGGTGGCATACGCCAAGGAATGTGGAGCAAAACGAGTGGAGCTTTACACCGAACCTTACGCCGCCAACTATCTCATCGACCGCGAGGCTGCCATTGCCCCGTTTATCAGGGCTGCCGAAGAGGCACGCCGACAGGGTCTCGGGCTCAATGCCGGGCACGACCTCAGCCTGGTCAACCTTCATTACTATCACCAGATGATACCATGGACCGACGAGGTAAGCATCGGTCATGCCATCGTATGCGACGCCCTGTACATGGGACTGCACGAGACGATCAGGCAGTATCTCTCTGCTATAAAATGATAAATGATTTAAACTTATAATTTGTAATTTTGACAATACTAATAATACTTAGATAAATAATACTATGGCCAAAGTTTATGAATTTCTTGCCAATGGCTTCGAGGAAGTTGAAGCCTTGACACCTGTAGATGTATTGCGCAGAGCAGGCATCGAAGTACGCACAGTAAGTATCACTGGCAGTGAATTTGTCAAGGGAGCACATGACGTAATCATTAAGGCCGACAAGGTTTTTGGTGAATGCAAGTTTGACGATGCTGATCTTCTCATCCTGCCTGGTGGTATGCCTGGAGCCACTAACCTGAACGACCACCAGGGGCTGCGCAACCTTCTCGTTGAGCATAACCTCAGACACAAGAAGATTGCTGCAATCTGTGCCGCACCTCTCGTTCTTGGAGGTCTTGGACTATTGAAGGACAAGAAAGCAACTTGCTATCCCGGATTCGAGAAATATCTCACAGGTGCTGAATACACCGCAGAGCTGGTTACTGTGGATGCAAACATCACCACTGGCGAAGGTCCTGCCGCATCATTCGAGTTTGCATATACTCTGCTTAGACAGATTGCAGGGAGCAAACCTGTTGAGGAAATCAGCAATGGTATGATGTATAAGCACCTGGAAGAGAAAATAAAGAGTGAATAATTGCTGAGCAATGGACTATATAATAATTGTAGCTGGCGGTAAGGGACTGCGCATGGGTAGCGACATACCCAAACAGTTCCTTCCTGTCAACGGTTTGCCGGTGCTGATGCGCACCATCCGTCGATTCCGCGAATACAGTGCCGATATCAATATCATCCTCGTACTGCCCAAGTCACAACAGGACTATTGGCAGGAGTTGTGCAAGGAATACGGTTTCGACGAGAGATACAGCATCGCCGATGGTGGCGAGACACGTTTCCATTCTGTGAGCAACGGTCTTGCCCTCATTCCTGACGATGCCGACGGTGTTGTGGGAGTGCATGACGGCGTGCGCCCGTTCCCATCCATTGATGTCATCACAAGATGTTATGAGACGGCACGCGAGCGAGGGGCTGTCATCCCCGTAATACCGGTAGTGGAGACCGTGCGCCACACTGAAGGCGACAGCAGCCGGACAGTGCCAAGGGATGAATACCGCCTTGTACAGACACCACAGACCTTTGACGTACAGCTCCTCAAGCGAGCCTACCGCCAGCCCTTCACTCCCATGTTCACCGACGATGCCTCAGTAGCGGAAGCCATGGGCGAGAGCATCACCCTCGTTGAAGGCAACCGCGAGAACATCAAAATCACCACCCCGTTTGACCTTAAAATCGCCCAAGCGATTTTAAGAAATTGAAAAATTGAAGAATTGAAAAATTGAAGAATTAAAGTTGCCCACCATCCTCGATTCCGAAATAAAATACCTCCCCGGCGTAGGCCCTCAAAGGGACAAGATGCTGAAAGACGAACTCGGCATCCGAACCTTTAATGACCTTCTGCAATACTTCCCCTACAAATATATCGACCGCAGCAAAATATACCGCATCAGGGAAGTGACCACCGAGATGCCCTATATCCAAATCAAGGGCCACATCATGGGCTTCGAGACATTCAAGACCAGCCCAAGGAAGGAGCGCGTGGTGGCCCACTTCACTGACGGCGAGAGCATCATGGACCTCACGTGGTTTGCGGGAGGCAAGTATGCCAAACAAAATTACAAGATTGGCAAGGAATACATCATCTTCGGAAAACCCAACGTCTTCAACGGCAGGATAAACGTGTCGCAGCCCGATGTTGACCCCGCCGAGGAGTTGCAAACCCAGGGAATGGGCATGCAGCCCTATTACTCCCTCACCGAAAAGATGCGCAAGGCAGGCTATTCGTCGAGATTCATCGAGCGAATAATGCGCAAGCTATTTGAGCGTCTCGACAACATCGCAGCCGTCAGTCCCGCCGACTCACCAGCATCGTGTCCGATACAAGAGACACTACCCGACTTCATCCGCAACAAGCGCAACATCGCCTCGCGCGAATACGCCCTGCGCAACATTCATTTCCCAAAGGACGCCAAGGCACTTGAGGCGGCAAGGGTTAGACTGAAATTCGAGGAACTCTTCTACGTACAGTTAAATATAGTAAGGTACGCGAGCGACCACCGGCGCAAGTACCGAGGATTCGTGTTCCCGCGCATCGGCGAGAAGTTCAACGGATTCTTTTTTAATCACCTGCCATTTGAACTCACCGGGGCGCAAAAGCGGGTCATCAAGGAGATTAGGGCTGACATGGGCAGCGGGCGACAGATGAACCGACTGCTCCAGGGCGACGTGGGAAGCGGAAAGACACTCGTGGCTCTGATGTCAATGCTCATAGCCATCGACAACGGTTATCAGGCTTGTATTATGGCACCCACGGAAATCCTTGCCGAACAACATCTGCAGACCATCCGCAATTTCCTTGGCGACATGGACATCAGGGTGGAACTCCTCACGGGAATGGTGAAAGGCAAAAAGCGTCAAGCCATACTCTCCGACCTCGCGCTTGGCAAGGTGGATATCCTTGTGGGCACACATGCCGTAATTGAGGACACTGTGATATTTTGGCAACTCGGCATGGTGGTTGTAGATGAGCAGCACCGATTCGGTGTGGCACAGCGCGCCAAACTATGGAGTAAGAGCCTCAACCCTCCACACGTGCTCGTGATGACAGCCACCCCTATCCCACGCACACTGGCAATGACACTGTACGGCGACCTCGACGTGAGCGTAATAGACGAACTCCCCCCTGGACGCAAACCCATTCATACCCAACACGTTTTCGACAACCAACTGTCACGCCTCTACGAGAGCATCCGCCGTCAAGTGAGGTTGGGCAGACAGGTGTATGTGGTATTCCCGCTGATAGAAGAGAGCGAGAAAATCGACCTCAAGAACCTGGAGGAGGGATTTGAGGTGCTGCGTGAAGTGTTCCCCGAATTCAGCATGAGCAAGGTTCACGGCAAGATGAAACCAAAGGAGAAGGAGGAGGAGATGCAACGTTTCGTCAACGGCGAGACACAGATGCTCGTGGCAACCACCGTGATTGAGGTGGGAGTGAATGTGCCCAACGCTTCTGTCATGGTAATCCTTGAGGCACAACGCTTCGGACTTTCACAGCTTCACCAGTTGCGCGGACGCGTGGGACGCGGTGCCGACCAAAGCTACTGCATCCTCGTAACACCCTACAAGCTCAGCGAGGACACACGTAAGAGGATAGACATCATGTGCGAAACCAACGACGGATTCCGCATTGCCGAGGCTGACCTGAAACTGCGCGGCCCGGGCGACCTTGAAGGCACACAGCAGAGCGGCATGGCATTTGACCTAAAGATTGCAGACATCGCCCGCGACGGACTCCTTGTGCAGATAGCCCGCGACGAGGCTCAGGAGATTATCACCAAGGACCCCGACTGTAATCTACCTGAACATGCAATGCTGTGGAACAGACTTCGCGAACTGAAAAAGACGAATATCGACTGGTCGGCCATCTCGTAGTTTTTTAAACACAGAGACACAAAGGCACAAAGTTTTTCTCTGTATCTTCTATAATACTTAAAAAAAATTCACTTCTGTGGCCCTGTGACTCTGTGTTCCATTATAAAGGAATCATTAAAACTCGCTTTTGTGCACGAAAACACTTAATAAGCCATAAGAAAATACTGCCAAATGTTAAATAAGTTATAAAGTGAGACCCAAAAAGAACAACATTGGAGATTTTTTATTATCTTTGCAACGTCGATATTACAAAATCGGCATCTATCGGGCGAAAATTGTAATTGGATTGTAATTAATATTTAAGCCCGCCTTGATAACCCGGACAGTGTTTTTTTTGTGAGCACTTGGTTCAATAACTTAAACAAATTATGAAATTTAGAAGACTGAAAACATTAGCAATATTGGCATTGGCGTCAATGAGCGCCCTCCCCGTGATGGCTCAAGACCTGCTCGCCCGTCAAGCCCCAATAGACAGAAAGATGAAGGCTGTCGATTCAGTGGCACTTCACCGCCTAATCCTCAACGAGCAGATTGAGACACCTGCAGCTGACCTATATGAGGATTGGAACAACAAGTATGCCCACCGTGCGACAGCGCTGCCTGATACATTCAAGATTAACCTCCGCGGTTTCTGTATGCCTACTGACAACCGTGTGGTGACATCCAACTTCGGTGCGCGCTGGGGACGCCAGCACAAGGGTATCGATGTAAAGGTGTATATCGGCGACACCATCCGCGCCGCATTCAGCGGCAAGGTGCGTATGGTGAAGTACGAGGCTGGAGGTTATGGAAAGTATGTGGTGATACGCCACGGCAATGGTTTGGAGACTATCTACGGACACATGTCCAAGCATCTCGTTGCCGAGGATGAGATAGTGGAGGCTGGACAGCCCATCGGCCTTGGTGGCAACACCGGCAGGAGCACTGGTTCTCACCTGCATTTCGAGACCCGTCTCTGCGGTGTGGCTCTCAACCCAGCCCTGATGTTCGACTTCAAGAACCAGGACGTAGTGGGCGACTATTATATGTTCTATCGCGACACCTACCAGAAGGAGTCTATTGTTGCCAACCGCTTGCGCGGTGTTAACGGCAGGGGTGACATTGCGTCTGATGAGGACATGGAACTGGCCATTGCCGCTCCTGAGGCCACATACACTAAGAACGTGAAGTTCCACAAGGTGAAGTCGGGTGAGACCCTATCTTCGATAGCCCGCAAGCGTCACACTACCGTCAACGCCATCTGCAAGCTCAACCGCATTGGCAAGAACATCCGCTTGATGCCTGGACAGATTCTGAAATACAACTGATTTTTTACTCAAGTTTCGGAAGTAATTTTGAACCACAGAGTTTAAGAGATTAAGAGTATTTATATTAGGAAAGAGACTGAATGCCAAGGCATTTAGAGATCATAGAGGGCTGCGCATGATTTCATCTGCCCGAAGGCTCTG
>JALERP010000202.1 GCA_022764085.1 Prevotella sp. | reverse complement strand
TTCTATGCTGATATGGAAGAGAGTGTTTGATGATACTAATAGAGATGAAAAGATTAGCATCTAACAAGAATCAGACCCACTCAAATACTCAGTTTATCGGTGGAGTAGGAGCAGATACTCCATTGAAGTGTCAATTCTAATAGGACTTTTTAGGTGTTGACAGGAAACTTTAGGAAAGAGTATTTGAATGTATCTCCGTGTTTATCAAATACTTATGGGTCTGATATTGGGTTTCAAGAGAAAAGAGAAACACCGTAACTTACTGGTGTACAGTTTGTTACGGTGTTATAACAGCGGAGAGAGAGGGATTCGAACCCCCGGTACCTCTCGGTACGGTAGTTTTCAAGACTACTGTAATCGACCACTCTACCATCTCTCCATTGCATTGGGGAAACCGTGGTTTCTTGATTGCGGGTGCAAAGGTACGGAGAAAAAATGAAACTACCAAATATTTTTGCGACTTTTTTCATAAAAAGACGTGTTTTTCTTGTTTTTTGCCTCCGTTAGCGCATTTTTCAGTGGTTTTTCTTTGTATTCTGACTAATAATGTGTAATTTTGCACTCATGATTTATCCAAGTAATTTTGAATCCAAGATAGGATTCGACGATATACGACAGCTATTGAAGCAGCGATGCCTCTCACGATTGGGCAAGGAGGCGGTGGACGCTGTGGGATTCGCAAGCGACGCCACTCAGGTGAACCTATGGCTAAGGCAGGTGAGGGAGTTCAGGATGATGCTTGAAAAGGAGGACAATTTTCCGTTGACCTTCTTCTTCGACATGCGCGAGGCTGTAAGCAGGTTGAGACTCGAGGGTACGCACATCGATGAGCAGGAACTTTTTGACCTCAGGCGTTCGCTGGATACCATCTGCGGCATACTGGCGGTGTTCAACCGTGGCGAGGGTAACGACGAGGGGGGAATGGATTATGACTATCCGTCGCTGCACGACATGGCTGAGGGGGTGATGGGATTCCCGAATCTCGTAAGACGCATCGACCAGGTTATCGACAAGTTCGGAAAGGTGAAGGATACCGCGTCGCCAGCTCTTGCCGACATTCGGCATAACCTCGCCAAGACGGAGGGAAGTATCTCGCGTACCTTATATAATATATTACGCTCGGCTCAGAGCGAGGGCCTCGTGGACAAGGATGTGACACCTACCTTAAGAGACGGCCGACTGGTGATACCAGTGGCTCCCACGCTGAAGCGAAGGATAAAGGGTATTGTGCATGACGAGTCGGCTACGGGAAAGACCGTGTTCGTGGAACCCGCCGAGGTGGTTGAGGCTAACAACAGGGTGCGCGAACTGGAGGCGGAAGAGCGCAGGGAGGTGATAAGGATTCTGACCGAACTGTCGGCAGAGATACGTCCGTACGTGCCGCAGTTGCTTGAATCATACGTGTTCCTCGGCAGTGTTGACTTGGTGAGGGCTAAGGTGGAGCTTGCAAAGACGATAGGAGGCATTGAACCGCAGGTGAGGAATTATCCTCTTATCGACTGGATAAGGGCTATTCATCCGCTGCTGCAAATGTCGCTCGAGAAGCACGGCAAGAAGGTGGTTCCGTTAGAGATACAGTTGACCCCAAAGAAGCGCATACTGCTGATTTCTGGCCCTAATGCTGGAGGTAAGTCGGTGTGCCTCAAGACTGTAGGACTGTTGCAGTATATGCTGCAATGCGGGTTGTCTATTCCT
This sequence comes from Prevotella sp., assembly GCA_022764085.1. Taxonomy (GTDB): domain Bacteria; phylum Bacteroidota; class Bacteroidia; order Bacteroidales; family Bacteroidaceae; genus Prevotella. Next base: position 5,618 of record JALERP010000202.1, on the reverse strand, counting down.
GTTGACGAGCGTTCGCAGACGGGAGTGTTCGACAATGTGATGATTGACATTGGCGACGAGCAGAGCATCGAGGATGACCTGAGTACGTATTCGAGCCATCTGTTTAATATGAAGAATATGATGCGCCAGGCTAATGAGCGCACATTGCTGCTGATTGACGAGTTTGGCGGAGGTACGGAGCCGCAGATTGGCGGTGCCATTGCCGAGGCGGTGCTGAAGCAGTTCTGCGACAAGAAGACATACGGAGTGATAACAACCCACTATCAAAACCTGAAGCATTTTGCCGACGACCATGAAGGTGTGGTCAATGGAGCCATGCTTTACGACCGTCACGAGATGCGCGCCCTGTTCCAATTGGCTATAGGACGCCCCGGCTCGTCGTTTGCCATCGAGATAGCGCGCAAAACGGGTATTCCGGAGGAGGTCATAAGGGATGCCTCGGAGATAGTGGGCTCGGAGTATATACAGAGCGACAAGTATCTGCAGGACATCGTGCGCGACAAGAGGTATTGGGAAGGCAAGCGCCAGACAATACATCAGCACGAGAAACAGTTGGAGCAGAAGATTGCGAGGATGGAGGCGGAGATTGCCGACATCGAGAAGCAGCGCAAGGATATACTAAGGCGGGCAAAGCAACAGGCTGAGGAACTGCTGAGTGAGAGCAACAAGAAGATAGAAAACGCCATACGCGAGATACGTGAGAAACAGGCGGAAAAGGAAGAAACCAAGCGCATACGTGAGGAACTGAACCTGTTTAAGCAGGAGGTGGATGATATTGACACCAAGGCTAACGACGAGGTTATACAGCGCAAGATGGAGAAGATAAAGAGACGACAGGAGAGGAAAAAGAAAGCACAGGCCCCCTCCAACCTCCCCCGAGGGGGAGGCTCGCCTGCGGATGAAGGGGCTGCTGCTGGAGATGTTTCTCTTTCGCGCAAAGGCAATTCGGTGCTGGATATAAAGTTTGAAGAACTGTCAGTGGGTTCTACTGTCAGGATTAAGGGATTGTCGTCTGTTGGACGTATTGAGCAGATAGACGGTAAGATGGCGACTGTGATTTTCGGAGATATGAGGACGAAGATGAGGGTGGATAGATTGGAGGGGGCAGCCCCGACGACAGAAGCCCCACACCAACTCCCCGGAGGGGGAAGGGCGCATGCGGCAGGGGAGCAGAAGTATGCTGATCTTGCCGTGCAGCAGTCGAGCCGCATGACAAGGGAGACCATTGACTCGCATAAGGTGAACTTCCGTCAGGACATTGACGTGAGGGGAATGAGGGGAGATGAGGCTGTGAATGCCGTGATGCACTATATCGACGATGCCATACTGATGGGAGCGTCGAGGGTGAGAATTCTGCATGGCACCGGCACCGGGGCCTTGAGGCAGTTGATAAGGCAATATCTCGCCACAGTGCCCAACGTGACGTCGTATCGCGACGAACACGTACAGTTTGGAGGAGCGGGAATCACTGTAGTGGAACTATAATCCAAAGATAGCTTTTTTTGTTGACCACAGATTGGCACAGATGAAGAGCCTTTGGCTCTGATTTTTAGGAATTAGGAATTTGGAATTAGGAATTAGGAATTAGGAATAATATATGGAACTGAAAGATGCATTGGATATTTATCTCGATGAGATAGGCAGCAAGACGCTGCTGAGTGATGATGACGAGAAGACTTTGGCGAAACGTATTGCAGACGGCGACGCCAAGGCAGTGGATAAACTGACCACCGCAAACCTGAAGTTTGTGGTGACGCTTGCCAAACAGTATGTGGGTAAGGGGGTGGATATAGAAGACCTTATCAGTGAGGGAAATATCGCACTGTTCAAGGCTGCATCAAAGTATCCCCGCCATACCAACAAACGCTTTGTGGTGTATGCGGCTCCCTTCATTCGCGAGGCGATGGACAAGACGATTGGAGAACAAAGCGACACCGCCGCTTCGCAGATAAAGCGCGAGGAGAGTTTGCAGGACTATACCTCAACAATCAACGAGGCTATGATTGACGAAATAGAACAGGCTCTGGATGTGCTCGACGAACGCCAGCGTCATATCATACGCCATGCATACGGCATCGGTGCCCATCACAAGACTCTTGCCGAGATAGGAGAGGAGATGGGACTGAAGCGCGAGCGTGTGCGCCAGATTCGCGACAAGGCGGTGCGTAAGCTATGCAAGGAACACAAGGTGCTGAAGGAAATGCTGAGGAATTAGTTTTAGAGAAAAACTTTGTAACTCTGTGGCTCTGTGTTATAAATATTTATTATAGGATTAATGTTAGGAACAATTGTAAATACTTGCACGATAATTATCGGCTCGATTGTCGGAACGGTGCTGCATCGTGGCATCAAGGAGAAATACAAGCGCGTGTTGTATGACGGACTTGGTCTGGCGAGCCTCGCTATCGGACTTAATGCCACCATCACCCATCTGCCCAAGAGCCAATACCCGGTGCTATTCATAATATCGATGGCCCTCGGCGGAATCATCGGCACCCGCCTCGACATAAACGGGCGTTTCCACCGCCTCGTGGAAAGAAAGAAGGGGGATTCTGTACCTTCGTCTCCAAAAGAATCGTCAGCATCAGGACGCCGTTCCTCCCTCGCCGACGGGCTGTCCACTGCCATCCTGCTCTACTGCATAGGCCCGTTTTCGATGCTCGGTCCTGTCATCAGTGCATTGCAGGGCGATAATACCTTCCTCTTTACCAATGCCACGCTCGACCTCGTGTCGTCGATAGTCTTTGCCTCTACCTACGGCATAGGCATGATACTCGCCGCCCCTGTACTTTTCTTGTGGCAGGGGATGTTCTGGCTTGTAGCCTTTCTTTCGAGTGAGGCTGTGAGCGACGAGCTGATGTCAGAGTTGCTAATAGTCGGAGGACTTATGATTACAGGCAGCGGTCTCGCCCTGCTCAACCTAAAGGACTGCAAGACATTGAATTTCCTTCCTGCTTTACTCGTTCCGGTTATTTGGTTCTTGGGAAAATATATTTGGGGACTTGTTTAAAATAATACAAAAAACAGCTATTTTTTTGGCTGTTTCGGTTTTTATGATTACTTTTGCGGAGAAATACAAAGAAATGAAACAAGAATAAGGATTTAATTATTAAAACGATATACTTATGAACATTCTTCTAACTGGTGGAGCCGGATATATAGGCTCACACACTATCATTGAGTTGGACAAGGCTGGCCACAGTGTGGTCGTAGTGGATAACCTGGTGAACTCCAAGCCGGAGGCCCTCAACCGCGTAGCCAAAATCATTGGCAAGACGGTGCCCTTCGTTGAGGCTGATATCCGCGACAGACAGGCAATGGACAAGCTTTTTACCGACTACAAGATTGACGCTGTTATCAACTTTGCAGGACTTAAAGCCGTTGGCGAATCTGTAGCCAAACCGCTTGAGTATTATGAGAACAACATGAACGGACTGTTCGTGCTCGTTGATGTTATGCGCCAGCACAACTGCAAGAACATCATCTTCTCGTCGAGTGCCACCGTTTATGGCGACCCAGCCATCATTCCAATAACCGAGGAGTGTCCCAAGGGACAGTGTACTAACCCCTATGGTTGGACAAAGTCGATGCTTGAGCAGGTGCTTACCGACGTGCAGAAGGCCGACCCGGAATGGAACGTTGTGCTCCTGCGATATTTCAACCCTATCGGTGCACACGAGTCGGGACTTATAGGCGAGAATCCCAACGGTATTCCCAACAACCTTATGCCGTATATCACACAGACGGCTATCGGCATGAGAAAGGAACTTGGAGTGTTCGGCGACGACTATGATACACACGACGGAACTGGCGTGCGCGACTATATTCACGTGGTTGACCTTGCCAGCGGACACGTTTGCGCCCTGAAGGCTATTGAGGAGAAGAAGGGGCTTGCCATCTACAACCTTGGTACTGGACATGGATACAGTGTGCTCGACGTGGTGAAGGCATTTGAGAAGGTCAACGGACTCAAGGTGCCATACGTCATCAAGCCCCGACGTCCGGGAGACATAGCCACCTGCTATTGCGACCCTGCCAAGGCAAAAGCCGAATTGGGTTGGGAGGCTAAGTACGGCATCGAGGAAATGTGTCGCGACAGCTGGAATTTCCAAAAGAACAATCCTAATGGATATGAAGAGTAAATTCTGGAGTTAAGGAGTTAAGGAGTTAAGGAGTTATGATGTTAACTCCCTTAACTCCTCTTTTTTTACCGTATAAACAACATCTCACGATATTTCGGGAGAGTCCATAAACCGTCCTCTACAATCATCTCAAGATTGTCGATTTCATTTCTTATGGCCTCCATCTTCGGATTCACCTTGTCGTAATAGGCGATGGCGCGCTGATGTATGTCCTCAATACGGTTGGCCACTCGGCGACATTCCACCAGTTCGTCCACGTAGCTCTCTATGCGTTCAGTGCGCTCGGCGATTTCCTCTATGAGCTTTAGGTTGCGGCTGCTGAGACGTTCTGCCTTCTCGGTTGAGAAGATGGATTTCATTGCCTGAACATTGCGGATTAGTTGGCTCTGATAGTGGGTGGAGACGGGGATAATATGATTCATCGACAGGTCGCCAAGAACGCGAGCCTCTATCTGAACCGTTTTCACGTATGTCTCCCATTTTACCTCGTTGCGTGCCTCCAACTCCTTCTTGGTCATGACTTTGGTGGATTCAAACAGTTCAACGCTTGCAGAGTCGAGATATCGTTCGAATACTAACGGACAACTGCGCTCGGTGTCGAGACCGCGGCGTCGAGCCTCTTCCACCCATTCCTCGCTGTATCCGTTTCCATCGAAACGAATAGGCTTGCAGGTCTTTATGTCCTCGCGAAGTATGTCGATGATTGCGCTAACCTTGCTCTCGCCATTTGCCATAAGAGCGTCAACACGCTGTCTGAAGCTGACGAGAGCCTCTGCCATTGCGGCATTGAGGGCTATCATAGCCGAGGCGCAGTTGGCCTCGCTGCCTATGGCGCGGAACTCGAACCGGTTGCCAGTGAAGGCAAAAGGGGAGGTTCGGTTGCGGTCGGTGTTGTCGATGATGAGGTCGGGAATCTGAGGAATGTCAATTTCCATTCCCTGCTTGCCCTTGATGTTGAATAGGTCGTCCTTGTCCGACTGCTCGATGTGGTCGAGCACCTCGTTGAGCTGCTGTCCGAGGAACGATGATATGATGGCGGGGGGAGCCTCGTTGCCGCCCAGACGGTGGGCGTTTGTTGCGCTCATGATAGAAGCCTTGAGAAGTCCGTTGTGGCGATATACTGCCATAAGGGTCTCTACTATGAACGTGACGAAGCGCAGGTTCTCCTCGGGAGTCTTGCCGGGGGCATGGAGCAGAACTCCGTTGTCGGCAAGGAGACTCCAGTTGTTGTGCTTGCCCGAACCGTTGATGCCGTCGAATGGCTTTTCGTGAAGGAGGATGCGGAATCCGTGCTTGCGTGCCACCCTTTTCATCAGCGACATCAAGAGCATGTTATGATCGACGGCGAGATTACATTCCTCGTATATCGGAGCCAACTCAAACTGGTTGGGAGCCACCTCGTTGTGGCGCGTCTTGCATGGGATGGCAAGTTCGAGAGCCTGTATCTCAAGGTCTTTCATGAAGGCCTGCACGCGG
>JALERP010000044.1 GCA_022764085.1 Prevotella sp. | reverse complement strand
CTGGCGTTGAACTCCTTGCAGAATCCCATAATGTTGATACCCTTGGAACCCAATGCAGGGCCTACGGGTGGTGAGGGATTCGCAGCGCCACCTTTAATCTGTAATTTGATTAATCCAGCAACTTCTTTAGCCATTTCTTTTTTAATATTAAATAATTTGAATTGAGTCAGAGAATTACTCCCTGACAAAATATACGGAAGTCAAAGCATCGTAACAAATACTTATCCTTCCTTTTCAACTTGCGTAAAACCAAGCTCTAACGGTGTTTTACGTCCGAAGATCTTGACCATTACCTTCAATTTACGCTTCTCGGCATTCACTTCTTCGATAATGCCATCGAAACCACTGAAAGGTCCCTCTGTTACCTTTACTGTCTCGTTTACTGTGTAGGGAACGTTCACTTCGACATTCTCAATCAACGTTTCCTCAGCAGAACCAAGAATACGATTTACTTCAGCTTGCTTAATTGGAGTCGGATTGTCCAAACCACCTAAAAAACCTAAGACGTTTGGCATAAAACGTAACGTATGAGCAACCTCACCCTGAAGGTTTGCCTCAATGAGCACATAACCAGGAAGGTAAAGTTTCTCCTTTATGACGCGCTTGCCGTTACGAAGAACAGCATACTTTTCGGTGGGCAGAAGAATCTGTCCAACATTAGGACGAAGCATGTCATTATTCCTGACTGCAGCATCAATGTATTCCTTGACTTTTGCTTCCTTACCACTAACAGCACGCAAAACGTACCATTTCATACCTTTTTCTGACATCACAATAGAGTTTTTAATTTGGATAAACCGAACTCATGACAAACTTAAATACTAAATCCATTGCCCACACAACCAATGCAATGACAAGGGAAGCAGATAAAACAACCACTGCACTATGTGTAAGCTCGGCACGAGATGGCCATGAGGTCTTATGCGCAAGTTCATCGAAACATGCCTTGCAATAATTTACAAATTTATTAAACATATCGCTTTCTATTTAGCACGGGAAGGAGGACTCGAACCCACGACCCTCGGTTTTGGAGACCGATGCTCTACCAACTGAGCTATTCCCGTAAAATAGGTTCCCATAATCTTTCATACGGGAACCCTTATTTTATCTTGTACTAAATATTAGTCTTCGATAATCTCAGTAATCTGACCGGCACCTACCGTACGACCACCCTCGCGGATAGCGAAACGGAGACCAACGTTAAGAGCAACAGCGTAGATAAGATCTACAGTGATTGTTACGTTGTCGCCAGGCATTACCATCTCAACACCCTCTGGCAAGGTAATCTCACCTGTGCAGTCCATAGTGCGGAGATAGAACTGAGGACGATACTTGTTTCCGAATGGAGTGTGACGGCCACCCTCTTCCTTCTTCAGAACGTAGATCTGAGCCTTGAACTTCTTGAAAGGCTTGATCTGTCCAGGATGACAGAGCACCATACCACGCTTGATTTCCTTCTTGTCGATACCACGAAGAAGAAGACCAACATTGTCACCAGCCTGACCCTCATCGAGCAACTTGCGGAACATCTCAACGCCAGTAACAACTGACTTCTTGTCCTCACCAAGACCGAGGAGCTCAACCTCATCACCTACGTGGATAACACCAGTCTCGATACGACCAGTAGCAACAGTACCACGACCAGTGATTGAGAATACGTCCTCAACAGGCATAAGGAATGGCTTATCTGTGTCACGCGGAGGAAGTGGAATCCATGTGTCAACAGCTTCCATAAGCTCCATAACCTTCTCTACCCACTTGTCAACTCCGTTAAGAGCACCAAGAGCAGAACCACGGATGATAGGAGTATTGTCGCCATCGTACTCATACTGATCGAGCAACTCGCGCATTTCCATTTCTACGAGTTCGAGCATTTCCTCATCCTCAACCATATCGCACTTGTTCAGGAACACAACCAGCTTAGGAACGTTCACCTGACGAGCGAGAAGCACGTGCTCACGTGTCTGAGGCATAGGACCATCAGTAGCAGCTACTACGATAATAGCACCGTCCATCTGAGCAGCACCAGTAACCATGTTCTTTACATAGTCAGCGTGTCCCGTGCAGTCCACGTGTGCGTAGTGGCGATTTGCAGTCTCATACTCGATATGAGCAGTGTTGATGGTGATACCACGCTCTTTCTCTTCAGGAGCGTTGTCAATCTGATCGAAAGACTTAATTTCCTCGCTACCGAAGCCCTTCTCATGAAGAACCTTAGAGATGGCAGCAGTCAGAGTAGTCTTACCGTGGTCAACGTGACCAATTGTACCAATGTTTACGTGCGGTTTGGTACGGACAAATGTCTCTTTTGCCATAGCTTTTCTTGTTTATTTAATTTTAATGAATAATCTCTTGCTTAATTTCAATTTCGATTGAGCTGTATCTGAGAGTTGAACTCAGGACCTCTTCCTTACCAAGGAAGTGCTCTACCACTGAGCTAATACAGCAGAGAAAGAGCGGAAAACGGGGCTCAAACCCGCGACCCCCAGCTTGGAAGGCTAGTGCTCTATCGACTGAGCTATTTCCGCTTGTCTCGACTTTAAAGTGGGTGGTGATGGATTCGAACCACCGAAGGCATCGCCAGCAGATTTACAGTCTGCCCCATTTGGCCACTCTGGTAACCACCCTTACTTTTTTGTCTCAGTGCATTTGTGCCACTCCCTTCAGTTGAGCCTCTTGTCGGATTCGAACCAACGACCCCGAGATTACAAATCACGTGCTCTGGCCAACTGAGCTAAAGAGGCTTTCTTTATGCACCCGCATCCCGATTATTATTGTCTCGATAAGACTTATTATCGGATTGCGGGTGCAAAGGTACGAATAATTTTTGAATTACCAAAATTTTTCGGCACTTTTTTTAATAATTTCTCGATTTTTCTTTAAATTTCTGCAGTTTTACCCTCATTGAGTCCACTGAGAGGTCGATCGCCTCCTCAAAAGTGTCACTTATCTTCTCCACGAACAAGTTTGCGCCAGGAGCCGTAACGGACAGGCTTACTTCCTTGTTTTGCGCCGTGGCGGGCTTAACCACCTTTAATTGCACCTCTACTTTCTGAATATCGTCTAATGATTTTTCCAACTTGGCGACTTTCTTCTCGATGAACGCCTGTAACTTCTCGGTAGCGTCAAAGTGAATTGACTGAATTTTAATTTCCATAATAACCTCCGTCTTTTAAGGGTTACGCCCTTGGGTGGGCTTGTTTATAAACTCGCTTCAACTGCTCGAACGTGGTGTGAGTGTAAATCTCGGTTGTAGAGATCTTCGCATGACCGAGCAGTTTCTTAACACTTTCTATTCCGGCACCGTTGTTGAGCATTGCCGTTGCAAAGGAATGCCTCAACACGTGCGGCGAGCGCTTTTTCTGGGTTGTCACCTTTGAGAGGTTGTTTTTCACAATCGCTCTCACTTGGTCAGGACTCATTCTCCGCAACCTGTCATCGACGAAAAGCGGACCATCCTTCATTCCTGCGAAGCTCTCGCGAGCCACAAGATATTTTTCCAGTCCTGCCTTCAGTTCCTCGCCGAAAGGCACCACCCTTTCCTTGTTTCCCTTTCCCCTTACCTTTATATAACTATCATACATATCCAATGAGGAAACATCCATCCCGGTTAATTCCGACACCCGAACTCCTGTATGATATAATAATATAATAATGGTACGCGCGCGAAGGTCTTCAAAGTTGTCCTGCCACATCTCCTCACCGTCAAGAAGCCGGTTCATATCCTGCTCCCTTACAAATGCCGGAAGTGGCTTACTATTCTTTGGACCCACTATCACGTGGGCAGGATCCTTCTCCACAAGATGCCTGGACAATGCAAACCGGAACAGACTTCTCAGGGCACTCAGTCTTCTGTTGACAGATGTTGCCGCATGCCCGCTGTCCATCATGCTTTCCAACCAGTCGCGGATAAGGTCGGAGTCCACTGACTCCCAGGAAACCTGGCTGTCCTTGTTTTTGAAGAACGACTCGAACATCCTCAAGTCATCCTCGTATTCCTGCACTGTGCGCGGACTTCTGTTCCGCTCGTAGCGCATGTATTCCAAGAACTTATCTACCATCATAGCGCTGCTATATCTGTTTCACGCAGCGAATTTACGAAATAAAATCCAAACTACCAAATTTTTTAGGATTTTTTTGTATTATTCCTCGGCAGCTCTGAGTTTCTGCACATAAATAGCGTGCTCCATCTTCAGCCTTTTGAGTACAGACGGCTTGTCGAACTGCTGACGTGCGCGGAGTTCCTTAACGACACCTGTCTTCTCAAACTTTCTCTTGAACTTCTTGAGGGCTTTCTCGATGTTTTCGCCTTCTTTTACTGGTACAATAATCATTTTTTTTGCTAAAAATTTTAATTAAACATGTTAACTTATGGACTAAGTCCATTTTTTGCGGGTGCAAAGTTACTGATTATTTGCGAGATACACAAATATTTTGTCGTTTTTTTAATAATTTACATTAAAAAAAAGCATTTTCTACCTCACTATAGGTGCGCAGGCTTCGATAAGCCACTCCGTCATCTCGCTGTCGAGATAGGGCGAGAGAGCTTTGAACACATTTGCATGATAGGTGTTGAGATAGTCAATCTCATCGTCGGTAAGCATATCCAAGTCTATAGGTTTCTTGTCTATCGGACAAAGCGTAAGTGGCTCCAACTGGAGAAACTTTCCGTAGTCGGTGTCCATATACTCGGTGATGAGCATAGTATTCTCAATTCTCACGCCAAACTTTCCGGCAAGATACAGTCCTGGCTCATTGGTCACAGTCATTCCTGCACGAAGTGGCTCCGGCTTATACTCCATACGTATTTGGTGAGGCCCTTCGTGTACATTAAGATAACTGCCAACTCCATGGCCAGTGCCGTGCAGATAGTTAAGCCCCTCGCGCCACATTGCCTCACGGGCAAGCACATCCAACTGTGTGCCTGATGCATTGGCAGGAAACTTTGCCATGGCAAGTCGAATATGCCCCTTGAGCACCAATGTGTATATGTGCTTCTGCTCGTCGGTCACCGGACCAAGGGCTATGGTGCGTGTGATATCGGTAGTACCGTCAAGATACTGCGCGCCACTGTCCAAAAGCAGCAGTCCCTCGGGCTTCAACTCCGCGTCAGTCTCCGCAGTCGCCTCATAATGCACAATAGCTCCGTGGGGACCGTAACCAGCTATGGTGTCAAATGATATGTCCTTGAACAGGGCTTGCTCCATCCTGAATGAAGTCAGTTCCTCGTCAGCCGTCAGCTCCGTCACGCCGCCGTCTTCTACTGCGGGCACAAGCCAGCGCAGAAACTTCACCATAGCCACTCCATCGCGCACCATAGCATCTCTGAACCCGCGAATCTCTACCATATTCTTTACCGCCTTCATCGAAGGCACAGGAGAGGGTATCAATACCTTGGGGCGGTCGCCATATATATTATATAAGGTATAGGATGTCTCATTCGGATCCAACAGGATATTATAGCCGGAGTATTTCAGCAGTCCGTTGCCCACATTTTCATACAAGTCAGTGTTAACATTGATAGACGCAAGATACTCTCTCACCTCATCGGTCAGTTTTATTGGATTGATATACAGCGTCACCTTGTCGGGCGAAATCAGCAGATATGCCACCACAACAGGATTGCAGTGCACGTCATTGCCTCTCAAGTTGAGTGTCCAGGCAATATCATCGAGCGCGGATATCAGCATACCCTCGACGTGTCTCTCTCGCAAAGCATGCCGGATGCGGGCAATCTTGCTTTCGGCACTCTCCCCCGCGTATTTCATCGGATGCACCACGGCGTAGTCAAGCGGCACTGAGGGACGGTCTTTCCATATAGAGTCCAAGGGGTCGATGTTAGTGCGTAGTGTTATACCCCCTTCAGCCCTTAGTTCATCAGCAAGACACAATATGGTTTCAACCGAGTTCACCATGCCGTCGATACCGACCACACTGCCTCCGCTCACTGCAAGTTTCCTTCCAAGCCACTGGGCGATAGTGGGAGTACCTTCTATCTTTAGTTTCATAAGCTTAAAACCAGTTCCTGCCAACTGTTCTTCAGCAGCGAGGAAATATCTTGAGTCAGTCCACAATGCGGCATCATCCATAGTTACCACAGCTGTTCCTGCTGACCCGTTGAATCCGCTTATGAACTCCCTGCCCTTCCAATGCTCGGGCACATATTCACCGTTGTGCGGGTCAGTACTCGGAAAGATAAAGGCATGCATGCCCTCTCTTCCCATAAACTCTCTCAGTTCCTCAATACGCTTAATAATTATTTTAGAATCCATAGTTTTGACATTTTGACATGGCAAAGTTAGTCTTTTTATATGAAATAAACAAATAAATGGGCAAAAAAGAATTAAAAATCCCAAAAAGATTACCGTCGTATTCATTTTTTTAGTATCTTTGCAGTGGAATTTATTTATAAACGAATATATATTATGGCATTTTTAACTGAAGACAAATTGGTGATTGTAGGCGCCGGCGGCGCCATTGGTTCAACAATGGTTCAGACAGCTTTGACTATGAAGCTGACTCCTAACGTATGTCTCTACGACGTTTATGCTCCTGGCATGGAGGGTGTGATGGAAGAGATGTTCCACTGCGGATATGACAGCGTGAACCTCACTGCCACTACCGACGTGGCTGAGGCATTCAAGGACGCTAAGTACATCATTTCTTCTGGCGGTGCTCCCCGCAAGGCTGGCATGACACGCGAGGACCTTCTCGCCGGCAACTGCAAGATTGCTGAGGAACTGGGTCAGAACATCAAGAAATATTGCCCCGACGTGAAGCACGTGGTTGTTATCTTCAACCCCGCTGACCTCACCGGTCTCGTAACTCTGCTCTACTCTGGCTTGAAGCCATCTCAGGTTACTACCCTCGCAGCTCTCGACTCTACCCGTCTGCGCAGCGAGCTTTGCAAGAAGTTTGGCGTTAAGAGCGACGACGTTACCGGTTGCCGCACATTCGGCGGACACGGCGAGCAGATGGCCGTATTCGGCAGCAAGGTGAAGATTCAGGGCAAGCCCCTGAGCGAGATTATCGGCACCGACGCCCTTCCCCCGGAAGAGTGGGAGAAGCTCCGCAACGATGTTGTACAGGGTGGCGCAAAGATTATCCAGCTTCGCGGACGCAGCTCATGGCAGAGTCCTGCCTACTGCTCTGTAGAGATGATTCGTGCCGTCATGGGTGGCGAGCCTTTCGCATGGCCTGCAGGAACATACGTTAAGAACGAGAAGTACCAGAACATCATGATGGCTATGGACACCACTCTTGACACCAACGGCTGCTCTTACAAGATGCCGGAGGGAACTGCCGAGGAGATGGCTCTGCTCGACGCAAGCTATGCTCACCTCTGCAAGATGCGCGACGAGTTGGTTACTCTCAACATTGTTCCTCCTGTAGAGAAGTGGAACGAGATTAACCCTAATCTCTAATCATCTTAGGAAACTCATTGGTAATAGATACTTTTACATAAATTTTAAGGTTAAACATTTGGAACAGGCCCGATCGTGAGATTAGGTCTGTTTTTTTATTGCGGAAAATCACTTCACCGTCACTGTTGCTGCCGTAGCGGTAGTTGTTACGGTGGGATTGATGAAGAAAACGTCATTCACACTTACATCACATGCTGTAGGCTTGTCCGTACCGGTCTTTATCGTTATGCTACCCTTGCCAAGGTTGGGGGCAGTGATTAGTAAGGAGGTATTGGGTAAGGGGGTATTGGGTTATTCAGTTGGCAAGTGAATAGGTGTACCTGTCCCTCTCATCCTTGTCAGACAAATTGCAATTATGGCGATGCAGTTAAAACTTCCAGTCACCTATTGTCCGGCGTTCGGGATCGAAGTTTATTCCTACTTTCACTACGGGCAGGCCGGAGAGAGCAAACTTCGAAGCGTAGTCCTTAAGGTCTATCTGCTTCATTGCAGCCTGGGCAGACATATTGAGCTTTAACTCGAACAAATATAGGGCTTTGGCGGTTTTCATCACAATATCCACACGCCCAGTAGGTGTATGTACCTCCACATCCACATATCTTCCGAAAAGCGAGAAGATGACGTAGAGCAACTGCTGGTAATGACCTTCGGAATTGGCGTTGTCGCAATATGGCACAGTAAGGAGATAAGCCTGCAGTAGGCGGAACATCTCGTCGAGGTCTTCTTTGATTAGAGCCAGATACATCTTGGCTATGGTAGTATTTCCCGCTTCCTTACGCATGCTGACATAGTTGGGCAGGAGGCTATCCATCAGCCCTATACGAATCTCTCCATTGGGAATGTCGAGAGTGTAAAGAAGCGAAGTGCTGTCGTAGTCCTTTATTGTCACATAGCCGCTCTGATAAAGCAACGGCGTGATGGAAGCCATATTTTCAGTCGGTGCATCGAAGTCAGAGGCAAGGGCCTGCATGTTACTGATGTCTGCAGGCACGACATCGAACTTCCTCAGCATCTCGATAAGATAGGTAGGTGTGCCCGATGCGAACCAATAATTATTTATGCGATTTCTTGCAAAAGCGTTGAGAAGGCTGAAGGGATTGAAGATGTCGGGCGATGGCCATGTGAAGTGATAGCCGTCGTACTGCTTTGCAAGCTGCCTTACTGTCTCTTCATTCGTCCATTTGTTGGCGTTTGCCAAACGTTCGATATAGTCATATGCTTGCGTCATCATTTCTTCCTTCGTTATTCCGCAAACAGCGGCATACTCCTCGTCCATGCTGATATTCATCAGGTTGTTAAGCACACTGAAGATGCTGAGCTGCGAAAACTTTGTGATGCCGGTAAGGAAGACAAACTGCAGATATGGGTCGGAGGCCTTCAACGGAGAGTAGAAGTTGCGCATAACATTGCGGAGCACAGGCAATGTCTTTTCCTCGTGTACAACGTCAAGTAGAGGAGCGTCATACTCGTCGATAAGTATGACCACCTTCTTGCCGGTCTTTTCATATGCTGCCTGTATCAATGCAGTGAAACGGTCATTGTTGTCTGTAGCAGGATTGGTTATTCCGTATTTACCCTCATATTCCGCAAGGCGATTGCCAAGATATCGTTCCAGCTGATCCTTCTCCATGTGCTTACCCAAACTCATGTCAAAGCGCAGAACAGGATATACCGTCCACTCCTTCTCCGCAGTCTCTATGAAAAGTCCCTTAAACAAGTCCTTACGTCCCTCGAAATACGCCTGAAGCGTAGATACGAGCAACGACTTTCCGAACCGCCTCGGGCGGTTCAGGAAGATATACTTGCAGAAGTGTATCATGTTCCAGATATATTCAGTCTTGTCGATATACAGCATATTGTTCTCTCTGATTTTCTCAAAGGTCTGTATGCCCACGGGCAATCGTTTCAGTCGTTTCGATTCCATATCCGCAAAACAATTTATGTCACAATGTCATTTATTCGTCGGCAAAGTTACAAAAAAACTTTGGAATTCGCTTGTTTATCAAGAAAAAAGTGATTAATAAAGAACTCAGTTATTAAAAAACACTAAATATTAGTGCATTTGTTTGCCATTGTTGCAAATAATGCCTATCTTTGCACAGTTGTATATAAAATATTTAGGATTATAACATCACAAAATCAAGCGTTTAATACCATCAACCACCTCCCGAGCTTTGGGAGTAAATTCATCAACCATTTCCTTGTCACAGTAAATAAAATCATCGTAATCGCTACTATGCCTCATCTCAAACAAACGACTGAAGGTCTTTCCATATTCTTTTGGCAAAATTCCCGATGCTATAAAATGCAAACTGAACAAAGTTTTAACACCTGCATGAGTGGTGGTTGTTAACCCTTTTGATAATAATGCGGCAACTACAGCATAATAGCAAGCATAATACAACCTATTGAGCGGCATTATAATAAGTTGCATCAGACATTACCTTTGCCTCATCTAATGTTTGTTCAGCCCTTTGCAACCGATATTTTATCAAAGCGCTTCTGCTCTCTTCATCCAACTTCCCTTTCATAGCCTTATCCCTTCGTTAATTACATTAATATAAAATGG
>JALERP010000041.1 GCA_022764085.1 Prevotella sp. | reverse complement strand
GATAAATAAGAATAGGGAAAAACACACTCAGAATCTCAGTCGGAACAGAGTGGCGGTGGAGTCGGATGTAATCAGTTCGATGCTGCCGCCACTTTGTTTCATTATCTGGCGCGAGATGCTCAGACCGATGCCGCTGCCTGTGGGCTTGGTGGTGAAGAAGGGAACGAATATCTGTTGGGCTTCGTCGGCGGGTATGGGTTTGCCGTTGTTGCTGATGTCGATGAAGATGGAGTCGTCGGGAGTGGTGTAGGCTGATATGAATATTGACGTTGCACCGGCCTCGACGGCGTTCTTCAGCAGATTGGTGACTACATGGGCTATGAGACTTTCGTCGGCATAGAGGAGTAAGCCCTCCGCCTTCTCCTCCGAGGGGGCTAACCCCATGCGGATTTCAGTGCGCAGCTTGTTTTGCCCCTCGGTGGATAGGGGGGCTGAGGCTTTGGTTATCGCCACCATGCGTTCAAGGAATGGTTTTACATAGAACAAGTTGGGCTTGGGTTGGGGGATTAATGTCAGTTGGCGGTAGGTATCTACGAAGTGCAATAGTTGTTTGCCTGTTGAATTGATTACTGAAAGAGCCTCGTGCATATCCGAATCTTTGTCCGTATGGCTCATCTCCCCGTCATGGTGTAGGAGGGCAAGCATTTGTTCACTAAGAGAAACTATCGGAGCCACATTATTCATTATCTCATGCGTCAATACACGTATGAGTTTTGTCCATGATTCAAGTTCGCGTGATGACAACTCATTGCGAATGTCGCTAAAGGCAATGATACGCACTTTCTTGCCATTTAGCATCGCCGTGGTCTCGCGTAAGGAGAAATCCTCGGATGCGAGTTTATCCTTCACTTGACTCTCGAATGTCAGCATTTCCACACCAAGCTGTCGGAGGGCCGCCTCATTATGCTGAAGTACACTGCCTCGCTCATCCACAACCATGATACCTGTTGACACGGCATTTATAATCTGCTCGTAGTATCGCTCGCGCTCCATAAGGTCGTGTCGCGCCTTCTCGATGATGCGCCGAATGCGGTTTAGCGATTCGTTAACAAGACGGTCGTGGCCCTGTTCGGGGAAGTTGAACGAGAAGTCGAGGTTGTCGATGGCATCAAATAGAAACGTCACCTTGTAGATGGTGCGGCGATAGCGGCGGTGGAGCACAAGGCATACGATGCAGAAAACGGCAGCCGTGCATATAATGGCTATGATGACGTTAGAGTCCATATTTCTTTATCTTGTTATATAAGGTTTGTCTGGCGATGTCAAGACGTTGTGCCACAAGGGTGAGATTACCGTCACACTCTCGTATGGTGCGGGCGATGAGGTCGCGCTCCATAGAGGCGAGAGTGCCCCCGAGCTGCCCCCCTCCGTCTCCCCTGAGCCCCCCTCCGTCTCCCCCGAGGGGGAGAGATTGGTTAGCATTGGGCGCATAAGCATTCTCAGTTCCTCCCCTCGGGGAGGTTAGGAGGGGGCTGATGGGGCTTAGGTTGAGGGGGCTGCTCTCCAATATCACTGCCCTCTCCATAGTATGCTCAAGTTCGCGTATGTTTCCCGGCCATGGATATTCGAGCAGTTGCAGGCGGGTCTTTTCGTCGATTTCTATTGGAGTCTTGTTATAGAAATCGGAGTATTTCTTGATGAATTGCTGGGCGAGAGGTATTATCTCATCCTTGCGCTCGCGCAGTGGTGGCAAGTGGAGGCAGATGGTGTTCATGCGATAGAGCAGGTCCTCGCGGAATGTACCTTCCCTCACCATCTCCTGCAGGTTGCGGTTGGTGGCTGAGATTAGACGGATGTTGATAGGTATCTCCTTGGTGCCTCCGAGACGAGTGATTGTCCTGCGCTGAAGGGCAGTGAGCAGTTTGGCCTGGAGAGGGTAGGAGAGGTTGCCAATTTCGTCCAAGAATAGGGTGCTTCCCTCTGCGAGTTCCATCTTTCCCGGTTTGTCGCTCTTGGCGTCGGTGAATGCCCCTCGCACATATCCGAACAGTTCGCTCTCAAACAGTGTCTCTGTGATGGCACCCATATCCACTGTAATCATCTGTTTGGCGTGACGTTTCGACAACCGGTGAATCTCACGAGCCAGCACCTCCTTGCCAGTTCCGTTTTCGCCCGTGATAAGGATATTGGCATCAGTGGGAGCCACCTTGCGAACAAGGTCCATAAGAGAAGCCAATCCTCCCGGCCCAAGCCCCCCTCCATCTCCCCCGAGGGGGAGTGCTTGGTTAGCATCGGGCGCATAAGCATTCTCAGGTCCTCCCCTCGGGGAGGTTAGGAGGGGACTCAGTTTCTCTATCAGCACCTCGTTCTCAAAAGGCTTTACTATGAAATCAGCTGCTCCTTCCTTCATTCCCCTCACTGCGAGGTCAATATCTGCATATGCCGTAAACAACACCACTGCCACGTCAGGTTCAAGACGCTTTATTTCCTTTAGCCAGAACATACCCTCATTACCGTTGTTGATGCCGCGCCCGAAGTTCATGTCGAGCAGCACCACGTCGGGTCTTTTCCTCCGCATGAGTGTAGGAATGGCGTTGGGGTTGGTGGATGTCTGCACATCCTCGCACACATTCTTCAATAACATCCTCAGCGATACGAGCATCGCCTCGTTGTCATCGATTATAAGTATATTGCCTTTTTTCTTCATTGTCTATTTCAGAGATAACGATGCAAAAGTACAAAAAAAAGCCAAGGCGGACAAGAATGTAATCAGTAAACTTGTCTGCCTTATTTATTTTTAACAAACAGTTATGATTACTTATTGACTTCGTCGATTTCTGTCCATTGGACGTTATTGCACGGCAATCCCTAATTTATATCATTCCGTCTTGATGCTCTCCACGGGATTACTTGTCGCAACCTTGAGTGTGCGACTGATGATGGATAGGAAGGCAATGACGAGGGTGAAGAGGGCGGCTGCCATAAGTACCCACCAAGGCATTGGAATCTGATAGGTGAAGTCGCTGAGATAATGACGCATTGCCTTGATGCTCAATGGAGTGGCTATGACTATTGCCACTGCCGACATAATCAAGAACTGTCTGGAGAGAGTCCATACGGCATTCGCCACTGTGGCTCCCATCACCTTGCGCAAGGCTATCTGCTTGCGCTGCTGCTTACCGTAATATACCGACATGGCAAACATACCGAGAGAGGAGATGAGAATAGAGACAAGCATGAAGGTGAGGACGAGCGACATGGCGTTGCGCTGCGACTTTATCCCCTTGCGCAATGTGTCCTCGATGTAGTCGCAATTCATATCGATAGGCATACCCCTAATTTCTTTTGTCATCGCGCAGCAAGTGTTCTTCACTGCGGCAAGTGCCTTGTCGTGATCGCCACGGGTCTTGATGAGCATGGTATAATAGTAACCGTCGTGCGAAATCATCCTGATGCCATTGTAAGTGTTCTTTATCTCGTTGGATATGGCATTGCCTGCACGATAGTCGGCAATCACACCACAACATTCATATTCCGGTTTCCCATTCTTTATTCCGATATGAGGTTTTTCTGCCGACACACCCCAGAACCGCTTACCGCTTTCAGTCACCCATACTTTTCCTTCTGTAGGAGCGCAATATTGCTCAACGACTTTTATCCCCAACATCTTTATTGCCGTGGAGTCGAGGTTGCACATCCTAATCCATGATTGACTGTCGCCATTTGCGTCGTGTACACCATTGCAAGCCGACTGTAATGTAGTACCTCCTCCTGGTGTGGCTTCAACCACTTCGGGCAGGGCCTTCAGACGGTTTGCCAACATCATCTGTCGCTCAAGGCTATAACCAATTTCTCCCGTCTGTGCTATGATGATGTCTTCCTTATTATATCCGTATGGCAAGGTATATAGATGATGCATCTGCAGGGTCATTGTCAAACCCAAGGCTATGAGCACCGTACTCACTACGCCTTGCGCCGTGATGAACACCTTGCTGAACCACATCTTGCTCTTTATCCTAAGACTGCCCTTTACCACGTCGATGGGGTTGAAGCGCGACACGACTATCGCAGGGATGATGCCACACACAAAAGATATCGCAAGGAGTACTGCCACGGCGACAAGCAACATCTGAGGAGAAAATTCGAGAGAGATTTTCGTGTTGAGAATGTCGTTGAACACCGGCAGCAGGCATATCGCCATCAGCACACCAATGATGAAGCAGGTAAAGGTGAACAATGCTGACTCCTTGAAATATCGCACTACCACTCCCCACACGCTCTCGC
>JALERP010000139.1 GCA_022764085.1 Prevotella sp. | reverse complement strand
AGAGATAAAGAGGAAAAGAGATTTTTGTTTATATAGAGTAGGTCGCAAGCGACGGAGAACACAGAGCCTTCGGGCAGATGAAATCATGCGCAGCCCTCTATGATCTCTAAATGCCTTGGCATTCAGTCTCTTTCCTAATATAAATACTCTTAACCTCTTAAACTCTGTGGTTAAAAATTACTTCCGAAACTTGAGTTCTTAATTCTTAATTCTTAATTTTTAATTTATAAGTTCTATAGAACGCTTGAGGAACTTGTCGAGAGCTGCACCCTTGAGCATGCCGTTCTGCAGCAGGGCGAGGTCGATGAGCTGGTGGACGATGTTGTTGTCCTTTGCATAGTTGGCAAGCAGGTCGCGCTTCTTGTTCTTCTCGTCCTCGATGGCCTTCTCGGTATTCTTCACGTCATCTTTCTCCTCCTGGGTGATTTCCTCAGGCTTCTTCTTGTCCTGAGACTGGTGAAGAGCGGCTAAGCGAGCCTCCTGGCCCTTGATTTCTCCCTCGATAGGCTTGAGAGCCTCGGCAGTGCTATTCTCGCAGTCGTCAAGAACCTTCTTGATGAGCGGATGGTCGGAGTTGAGCACCAGGTTGTATGAGTCGGGCATCTGGGCATAGAAACTCATGCCTGCCTGCAGACGGCTCATATCCTTCATGCGGCGCATATACTCGCTCTGGGTGATGATAACAGGCTGTGCCTGCTCGCCCATAGGCTCCACATCCACATATATCTCAGCCTTCTCCAACTTCGGCAACTGAGTTGTGAACACGGTTGAGAGATGCTCCTTCTTGTCTGCTTCAAGAGTCTCCTTCTTGGCATCCTCCTTCACGATGATGCGCTCGATGATGTCGCTGTCAACGCGGGTGAAATGGCTCTTCTCGAGCTTTTGCTCCAGCATAGATGCTGTCGGCACGTCGAGTTCGCCGTCCATGAGCAGAACGCTGTATCCCTTGGCCTTGGCCGTCTCGATGTAGCTGTACTGCTCCTCCTTGTTAGTGGAATACAAATATACGAGGTTGCCGTCCTTGTCGGTCTGGTTGTCCTTGATGAGAGTGCGGTATTCGTCGAATGTAAAGTATTTGCCTTCAGTGTCTTTCATCAGTGCGAAGTCCTTGGCGCGGTCGTAGAACGACTCTTCGCTGAGCATACCGTAGTTGATGAAAATCTTTAGGTCGTCCCATTTCTCCTCGAATCCCTTGCGGTCTTCCTTGAAGATGCTCTGCAGGCGGTCGCTCACTTTCTTTGTGATATATGTGGCAATCTTCTTCACATCGCGGTCGCTCTGCAGATATGAGCGGCTTACGTTCAACGGGATGTCCGGTGAGTCGATCACTCCGTGGAGCAGTGTGAGGAAGTCGGGCACGATGCCTTCCACCTGGTCGGTCACGAATACCTGGTTGCAGTAGAGCTGGATCTTGTTGCGCTGCAGTTCGATGTTCGACTTGATGCGGGGGAAATAGAGGATACCCGTGAGGTTGAACGGATAGTCAACGTTGAGGTGAATCCAGAACAGTGGTTCGTCCTGCATGGGATAGAGTGTGCGGTAGAATGACTTGTAGTCCTCGTCCTTCAGAGTACTTGGAGTCTTTGTCCACAGTGGCTCCACATTATTTATTATATTATCCTCATCGGTTTCCACGCTCTTGCCGTCCTTCCATTCGGTCTTCTTGCCGAATGCCACCGGCACTGGCATAAACTTGCAGTATTTGTTGAGCAAGCCCTGGATGGTGTTCTTCTCAAGGAATTCTTTGCAGTCGTCGTCGATATGAAGTACGATGTCTGTTCCGCGGCTTTCTCTTTCGGCATCGTCAATCTCGTATGCCGGCGAACCGTCGCAGCTCCACTTCACAGCCTTTGCACCGTCCTTGTAGCTCTTGGTGATGATATCCACCTTCTTGCTCACCATGAATGATGAGTAGAAGCCCAATCCGAAGTGTCCGATGATATTGTTGGCATTGTCCTTGTATTTCTCCAAGAAGTCGTTTACGCCTGAGAAGGCAATCTGGTTGATATACTTGTCGATTTCCTCTTCGGTCATACCAATACCGCGGTCGCTTATTGTGAGTGTGCCCTCCTTCTCGTCGAGGCTTACGCGCACGGTCAGGTCGCCCAGTTCGCCCTTGAAGTCACCTCTTTCTGCGAGTGTTTTCATCTTCTGCGATGCATCCACGGCGTTTGATACCATCTCGCGCAGGAAAATCTCATGGTCAGAATACAAGAACTTTTTGATGACGGGGAAAATGTTCTCGGTAGTAACCCCGATGTTACCTTTTTGCATATCTGTTCTTTTTTTATTTTATTATTTTCTTGTTAGAGGCTATTTTGCCTTCAAGAAATCCGTTGGCAAAAGGTGTGCCAAGAAGTCATGATTTTGTTTCTTTTCTTATGTATTCTGCCATTTTGTCAGATAATATGCCTTGGTGTCTCTATCTTTTGATTACATCTGCAAGGGCAAAAGCGTAATAACGTCCATAGGAAAATGCTTTTGCCCTTTCAGGGCGTATTAGGTCGATACCATATAAACCCAGGGTGTTGCCCTGGGCTATTCGCTTTTGCCCTTTCAGGGCGTGTTAGGTCGATACCATATAAATCCAGGGCGTTGCCTTGGGCTATTTGCTTTTGGGCTTTCAGCCCGTATTATTCTATTATAGACAATACATCTCTGCAAATATAGACAATACATCTCTGCAAATGCGGGCTGAAAGCCCAACCTGCACATAGCCCAGGGTATAGCGAAGCGACACCCTGGGTTTGTATGCCGATGATAGTGAACGCCCTGGAAGGGCAAAAGCATAATAACGTCCATAGGAAAATGCTTTTGCCCTTTCAGGGCGTATTAGGTCGATACCACATAAACCCAGGGCGTTGCCCTGGGCTATTTGCTTTTGCCCTTGCAGGGCGTATTAGGTCGATACCGTACAAACCCAGGGCATTGCCCTGGGCTATTTGCTTTTGCCCTTGCAGGGCGTATTAGGTCGATACCGTACAAACCCAGGGCATTGCCCTGTGCTATTTGCTTTTGGGCTTTCAGCCCGTATTATTTCCATTATAGTCAATACATTTCTATAAATGCGGGCTGAAAGCCCAACCTACACATAGCCCAGGGTATAGCGAAGCGGCACCCTGGGTTTGTATGCCGATGATAGTGAACGCCCTGCAAGGGCAAAAGCATAACAAAAAGTGGAGTTATTTACTCAAGTTTCGGAAGTAATTTTGAACCACAGAGTTTAAGAGATTAAGAGTATTTATATTAGGAAAGAGACTGAATAAACAAAAAACTCTTATCCTCTTTATCTCTGTGGTTTAAATAAAACCCTTATACATTGGGAATTATCACTTCAGAAAGTGGAGTTATTTACACTTAATCACTTTCTTGCCGTTTATTATATAAACACCATCAGGAAGTGTGGATAGGGTTGACTTGCCTTGCCCTACCTTGCGCCCTGAAGCTGTGAATATGTCCGATGTAGATGAAGATGATGCAGAAGATGAAGAGGCATCGTGGACTGTGGGCTGCGAGATGGCAGTTGGGAGGTTGTTCAAATCACCCGATGTCAGGAATATCCAACGTTGCTTCTCGGCAGTGTCGGCGATGTTGAATGTCGTAGCTACAGTGACCCCTTTGGTATTCGCCTGAAGACAGCGGGGAGTCCAGTTGCTCTCGGGGTGGATGAGCCAGTAACCGCGGTAAACAGGACCATTGAGAACCATCTGCACATCCTTGCGTCCGCGCATTAGCTGGAAGTCTTCGAATGAGCCGGGAGAGTCGGTGCCCGCCATCTTGATGCCGTTAATGCCGCTGTTGGTATAACTGATATACTCGCCGGTGGCAGCGTTCCTAATCTGATAATATTGGTTTTCAGGAGTGAAGGTTACGGTCCAAGCCGCACTGTCGTTGGCGGCAACCTCGGCAGTGGTCATCTCGCGCCAAACCAAGTTACCCTCTGGTGTCGGAATGAGATAAGAACTGAGCAAACCTCGGTCTTTAGACTCGTTTTTGATGTAGTATTTCTCATTGTCCTCATGGGCAAAGGCATAGTAAGGACGCGAGAAACTTGTCGATGTGTGCTGCAATCCGTCTTCGCCTAATGCCTGAATAATCAGACTGTTGCCAATGTAAAGCAGTTCCTTGCCTGTGTCCTCGTGCGCACCGTTGATACCGTATGGCCACATGTGTTGGTAGTCGCCGTTGAGTTTTGCCGACGGACTGTTGTCGAGGAATCTTAGCACCTCAGTCACCCTGTCACCGAGCCATTCACCTGTGCCGTAGCCTTCGTTGTTATACGACGCTCGCAGGTTGTGGCGGCTCCATTCGGTGTCAGCCCAAGGTATTACACCCACGCCGTGCAATAGTTCGTGGAGTATAGTGCCAGTGCGCTGGTAAGAAGCATTGGCACCCACTCTGATCCATCCTCCGTAAGAGCAGTCGGCAGTGGGCACACCATCCACAAATCCCACACTCGTGTGGAATCCCGATATTGAAGTGAGGTTGTTCCAATATCCCACTGCATCCTTCACGGCATTGGTGATACGCTCTTTCACTTCGGCAGTGCCGTCGTTGCGTATGTCGTAAGTGATTTTGCCTTTGGGAATTGTGTAGAATTTGATGACATCACCATATATCACCTCGCCCACCTTGTCTATTGCATAGGCACGCATGTAGTAGCGAGTGCCGGGCTTCAGTCCTTCGAGGCAGAAGATAAAGCCGTTGTTGGTGAATTTCTTTGTTGTCTTGTTGTCATCCACTGTAGGTTCGGGCGTTTCCGACCAGCAGAACCCTTTTTCAGTTGTACCAGTACCCTTGACGGTCATTCTTCCGAATGCCATCGTAGCTCCTCTTGCATACCGTGTGTCAGTCTTCACGGTAATGCCACTTGCGCCCGCCATTGTTGTGGGCATTGCCAACATTGCCGACAGGCAACAGGCCAAAATAAAATTTCTTTTTCTCATAGTTGTAATAAATTAATAGTTTGTTACTTGTTTATTAAACACAGAGTTTCGAAGTCACAGAGTAATTATTCTCAGTATCTTTTATTAACTTAAAAAATCACCTCTGTATCTCTGTGTCTCTGTGTTCCAATAAAATAAAATCCTTTACTGTCATTCCGAATTCCTTCTTGAAGCATTTCGAGAAATACTTTGGCGTGTTGAATCCCACCTTTGCCGACAGTTCCACGACGGAGATTGACGGATTCTCGCGCAATATGCGGCATGCCTCCTTCAGGCGAATGCTTGTTATAAAGGCAGTGACGTTCTGTCCCGTTATGGCGCGCAACTTGTTGTATAGAGTTGAGGATGAGATACATAAGTCGAAGGCGAAGGACTCCCGGTCGTAGTCGCCGTCGGATATGTGTTTCTTAACACACTCCACCGCCTTCTCCACGAATGCCTGGTCGGGGTTGCTGTAGTGTTGCTCTTCCACCTTGAAGTCTGTCTGTTCGGCGAATTTCTTGCGAATCCTGTGGCGGTTGGCGATGATGTTGCTCACTCGTATGTCGAGGTCAACCATGCTGAAGGGTTTGGTGATATAGTCATCCGCACCTGCCACAAGCGCGTTCTTGCGGTCCTCGTCCTGGTTTTTCGCCGTCAGCATTATTACCGGCAGCTGGGCGTAGTTAGGGTCGTTCTTGATAGCCTTGGTGAGTTCTATGCCATCCATCACCGGCATCATCACGTCCGAGATTACTATGTCCAGTTCCTCGCGGTGTATGATGTTCAGGGCCTGCTTGCCGTTCTTTGCCGTCATCACGCTATATTTCTTGTCGAGCAGGCGTTTCATAAGTGCAAGCAGTTCCTCGTTGTCTTCCACAATGAGAATCTTATATACATTGTTGTCTTTATCGTTGGGCGTGAGCGAAATGCCTGACACATTGTCTGTTATGACATCCAATGCAGGCTGCTTTCTTCCCATGTCCGTAGTGTCGATTTCCTCTTGCATGAAGGCGTCCTTCTTTATAGGCAGTATGATGGTGAATGTTGTTCCTTCGCCCTTGTGGCTCTTACAGTTGATGGTGCCGTGATGCAGTTGCACGAGGTCGCGCGTGAGCGACAGTCCGATGCCTGTGCCGCCTGCCTTCATTCTGCGGTAGTCGCCGTCGTAGAATCTCTCGTATAGTTTCCTCATCTGTTGGTGAGACATTCCGATACCATTGTCTTCAACCGAGATTTTCACCTTTGAGTTTTCTTCCTCAACCTTCACGTTGACGTACCCTCCCTCGTTGTTGTATTTTATTGAGTTGGATATGAGGTTATAGATAACCTTGTCCAGTTTGTCGTTGTCAAACCATGCGTCTTCGAGCGCTTTCGACCCAATAGTTTCGAGCTTTAGCGTCACCTGCTTGGCTTCCGCCATTGGTCTTATATCTTTCACCGCATTGTCGATAAACGTGAGCATATTGCCACGGCTAACCTTCAGTTTTAGCTGTCCTGCCTGTGCCTTTCTCACTTCGAGAATCTGCCTGAGCAGTCGCGTTATCTTGTTTATATTGTTGTCTATCAGTGTATAATCATCATTGAACTTTGCCTCGCGGCGTCTCATGTTATCCACTATGGCAGTGATAACCGCCAATGGTGTGAGCAGTTCGTGGGTGATATTGGTAAACACTACAGCCATCTGCAGGCGGTTGCGCGTCTTGAGCAGGTTCTTGTACCATCTTATTCCTGCCCAGATGGCAGCTATTGCGGCGAGGATATATAGCATCCATGCCCACCAGGTGAGATACCATGGCGGGAGCACGCGGATGGTGATGGAGTAGGGCAGTTCCTGTATGTTACCGAAGTCGTCGTATGCCCTCAGCCTGAAGTAGTATGTTCCCGACGGCAGGTTTTCGTATGTGGCTTGCCTTTGGTTTACGGTGAAGTGCCATGTCTTGTCGTATCCTTCAAGTTGATATGAGTATCTGTTTTGGGCTTGATGGAAATAGTCGAGCAGGACAAATTCTATTGAGAACTTGCTTACTGAAGCCGGTACCGTGATTTTGCGGGTGAAGGCAGGGGTTTCAGTTGATATTTTTCTGCGTGTCAGTGAATCAAGGTGGAAGAAGGGCTTATCGTCGAATGTAAAGTCGGTGATGCTCAGTTTGGGATTATGTCGTCTTATGGTTCTCATGTTCTTCGGTTGCAAAGACAGGATTCCTTCCTTGCTTCCGATGAAGAATTTGTCTTGATATTGGAATATCTCCGACATCGAACTGATGCGCCTGCCTTGGGAGTCTTCGTTTGAATAGGTCCTTATCTTGGGAACAGCACCGTTTGACTCGTCCTCGAAGACAAGCTGGATGAGCGACTTGTCAGTTAGGAGCCAAATGTCTCCGAGGGAACCCTCGGAGATGGCAAACAGACTGTTTGCCATTATATGATATGAGTTATTGACCGCTACGAAGCGGTCTTCCTCCACATTGTAGAGGAACAGCGAGCCACAGTTGGATATTGCCCATATCCTGTGGCGTGAGTCTTCCATGCAGTATGTTATGTCGTCAATGGCGAGATTGTCCAATTTCCCTTTGTATTGTTTGTATTTCAGCGAGTTGACATGTCTGATGTCTCCGCTCACCCTTATTATTCCCTCGTTTTCGGTGGCAATCCACATATTTCCCTTGTGGTCTTGCATGATGCCTCTTGCGTCGCAGTTTGAGAAGTCACGTCCATTATCTGTCATTTTCAGCATGAAGCCGTTGAAGTTCCTCTTTTGCTGTCTGTTTTCCGCCAGTTTCACTCCAACGCCCTCGCGCTGTCCTATCCATACGTTGCCCTCGCGGTCGCAAAACACATAGTTTACGTAGTTGTCGGTGATGAATGGCGAATTACAGGTGTTGAATACCGATGCCTCTTTGCCTTTTAGCATCAGCACTCCACCGCTACTGCTTGCAAACCATATGCTTCCGTCCCTGTTCTTGCATATTGCCGGCACTTTTGCCTTGAATATGTCATTGATATTGGGGCAGTTGCACAGTTCGGCTATGTCTGAGTTATATACAATGCTTCCTGTGGCGGCATTGTATTTTGCAATACCGCATGGCCTGAGTCCGAGCCAGAAGTTTATGCCGTCGTCAGTATGTAGGCTATTGATGACATTTATGGTATTCTCTGCCTTGTTCAGGTCTATCCGCATCACATCATAGGTTTTGGCATTGGTGTTGAACCTGAGAATACCGTCGTTCAATGTTCCCGCGAAGATATGTCCATATCCGTCGGTTGTTATCTCGCGGCAGAACTTATATTGCGGATAGTTGACAAATCCGTCTTCCATCCTGTCCTGACGCATTATGCCTATGCCGTTTCTGCTGCAAGCCCATATAGTGTTGCTCACGGGGTCTTCTATCATCTTGTATATGATGTTGGCGTTATTCTTATTAATAATATAATTATGTACGCGTACATTATTTGTATTATTAGGGTTGTCGATGAGAGCTATTCCGTATCCCCACGTTCCCACCCATAGTCTCTGCTTGCTGTCTATGAGCAGTGTGTATGCTGAGTTTGACGGATTGAGCGACGGATAGCTGTCAATGTTTTTTCTGTCCTTGCGCAGTCTTTTCACTCCGTTGCACCATGTGCCGAAGAATATATTACCCTGTTTGTCCTCCACAATGGACTTTACGCTGTAGTTGTACCCCAATTCGTATGTGTAGAACGAGTCGGTCTTTTTGTTATATACGCTTAGTCCTCCGTCGGTACCGATCCATACCGTTCCGTCTTTTGCCGTGAAAAGTGTGTAGATGATTCTTTGGTTTGGCTTGGGCAGATGGTAAGTCTTGAACGTACCGTATTTCCTCGACATTCTCACCAGTCCGTCCCTTGTGCCAATCCATAGGTTGGACTCATGGTCTTCGGTGATTGAAACGATGACATTATTGGGTAGGATATTGGGTGAATAAGCGTCTGACTTGAACGTGCGGTATTCAGCTCCGTCGTATGACATCAGGCCAGACATGGTGCCTATCCACAACATCCCGCTACTGTCAATATATAGTTTTCCTGACTCGTCGGAGTCAAAAGCGTATATTTTGATAGGTGAAGCCGTCTTGCATTTAATTTCGGTTGCCCTGATGGATAAAGACGCCAACAATAAAATAATTATTAGTATTATCATTTAGTATTTGGTGAATAATATAATTTTTGTGCAAAGTTAATGAATTATTTCTAATAATCGAAGCTTTATACAAAAAATCACTATTTTTACCCCTTAATTCACTATAATTGCCCCTTTAAAACACCTTTTAGCAGTAATTTTGCGCAAAAATTGAAACAATAACCAAAACTTGTGTAACAATGCGTCTCATAACTGTTATCATAATATCATTACTCGTGGTCTTGCCTGTTCTCTCGTCAGGCAAGACCACCATCAAGTCCGGTGAGATTTGGAAAGACAACCGTGGTGAGCATATCAATGCCCACGGCGGTGGTGTGCTCAAACATGGTAATACCTACTATTGGTATGGCGAACACAAGGGCGAGAAATCGAGTGCCGCCTTTGTTGGTGTCACCTGCTATTCATCAAAGAACTTGCGCGACTGGCGTTACGAAGGTGTGGCTTTGAGTGTTGTGGATGAGAAAGGTCACGACCTTGAGACTGGCTGTACTCTTGAGCGCCCTAAGGTTATATATAATAAGGTTACGAAGAAATTCGTGATGTGGTTTCACCTCGAGCTCAAGGGCGAGGGCTATTGGCAAGCTCGCTACGGCGTGGCGGTGAGTGACTCGCCGAAAGGCCCGTTTAAGTTCATACGTTCTGACAGGGCGAATGCCGGACATTATCCATTGGACTTTGACGATGCGGACAAAGCGGTGCTTGACACTCTCAATGCCGACAACTATAAGGAATGGTGGACACCCACTTGGCGGGATGCCATAAAGAAGGGCCTTTTCCTGAAGCGCGATATGAAGGCGCGCACGCAAGAAGGACACAACCTTCCAGCAGGACAGATGTCGAGAGACATGACCCTTTTTGTCGATACCGACGGTAGGGCATATCATATCTTTTCCTCTGAGGACAACCTCACCTTGCATATAGCTGAACTCAGTGATGACTATCTCTCGCATACGGGGCGTTATGTACGTGTGGCTCCCGGAGGACAGAACGAGGCACCCGCAGTTTTCCGTCATGGCAACACCTACTGGATGATTGCCAGCGGATGCACAGGTTGGGCTCCCAACAAGGCGAGGATGTTCTCTGCCCCGAGTATATGGGGACCGTGGAAACAGCATCCCAATCCTTGTCGTGGACCGAAGGAAGAGATAACCTTTGGCGGTCAGTCAACATTTGTCCTTCCTACGGATGACGGCAAGTATATCTTCATGGCTGACATCTGGCGTCCCGAGCATCCCATAGATGCGCGGTATATATGGCTGCCTATCGACTTCGACAAGGATGGTGTACCGGTGATAAATTGGCGCGATGAATGGTGAAAAATGGGAAATATACGTCAAAATAATGATTTGTACCCCTAAAATAATGATATATACCCCATGGAATGCGTCAAAATGACGAACTTTGCACAGAAATAACAACTTTTAATTAACATTATTAATAACAAAAATCAAATGCCTATGTATTTTGGTAGAAAATTACTTATGATGGCACTTTTGGGCTTGTCTGCAACAGGCGCAAGTGCAGAGATTGTTGACGGAGTACGTCAGCAACCGCTCCCCGTGAAGTCTCCATTGGCTTTCGACACGGAGATGTATCTGTTTAACACAGGAGCAAAGCAGTTCTTTGCTGCTGGAGATCCGTATCAAACACGCGGTCAGCTTTCAGATTCTCCTTATAGGGTGAAAATCACCAAAAATGAGGATGATACATATCTGTTGCAGGATTATGTATTGAAATTTAACGAGTGGAGATGTACCTTTGCTGATGATTGGGATGGTACTAACGATGAAGAATTGGCTCCAATCGGAAATGTATGGGTTGACAATAGTGGTCATGCAGGACGTTTTTGGTCGCTAACTAATACTGGTAATGATATCTATCGTTTTTCAGTTGCTACATCAGTTGACTACGCTACTAAATGGTGGCCAAACACATTCTTTGGTGTTAAGAAGGGTGGCTCAGACCCACTACTTTACTGGAATCTGACCGCAGAGGAAGGTGATATCGACTGGTACTTTGTTGATATGGCAGACCTCGATGCTTACAATGCTTTGCTTACCTCATACAGAGCTGCACAGAATCTTAAAGAGGTAATTGACGAGGCCAAGGCTGGCGGTATCGATGTTTCAGCTGAGGAAAAGGTTTATCTCGACGAGTCTTCTTCTGTAGATACAATTAATGAGGCCATTGCTTCTGTTAAGGAGAAACTCGCAGCAGCAGAGGAAGGAAATGTTACAGCAGCTAATCCTGTTGACAAGACCTCTCTGATTGTCAATCCAAGCTATGACAGCAATAACAACACAGGTTGGAGTGGTGATGCTCCTGCATTCCAGTCTTGGACTGACGCAGAGTTCTATAAGAAGAAGTTCAACACATATCAGAACATCACTGGCGCTCCTAAGGGTGTATATGCTCTGAATGTTCAGGCTTTCTATCGTTCAGGCTTTTCCAATGTAGCTTATGAGAACTATATCAACATGACTCAGTATGACGCAAAGCTCTATGCCGAGGCTGATGGCGAAAAGGTACAGGTTGACATCGTCAATCCGTTCTCTGAGGCACTCACCGAACCTCTTGGCATGAATGAGTCAAATGTAACCGCCGCTGACGGTACTGTTTATTATATCCCCAACAACATGCAGACAGCTGAGGAGTACTTCAACTTGGGTAAATATAATAATAAGGTGTTCTTCGCAACAGAGGATGGCGACATGACCATCGGTATGATGAAGGACAACTCTGACACTCCTGACGGTAACTGGGTACTCTATGACAATTGGGGTCTGACATACTATGGCAACGGAGCTGACGCTTACACAATGTGGCTTGACGAGGCCAAGAAGGCAGCTAAGGACTATTCAGGTCTTTCTGAGGATGTTCTCGTAACCAATGGTGTTATCGACGCTTACAACGATGCTATTGCCGGATTGACAATCGCCAACAGCAAGGCTGACGTTCTCGCCGCTATCAATACCATCAACGAGGAAGTTGCCAAGGTGGATGCTAACATCGCTGCATGGAAGGAATATAAGGACATCCTTGACAAGGCTGCCGTCATAGCTAATGATGAACAAATTAGCGGTTCGGATAAGGATGACTTGGCTGACTATATAGACCTTGACTCTGAGGGCATTATCGGCGACCTGGCTCTTTCTACAGAGGAAGTATATGCTGAGATAGAGAAGGTAAAGACTATGTACGATAATGCTATCAAGAACGGTATCAAGGAAGGTACAGACGTTACTGACAAGTATCTTGTAAACGCTGACTTTGAGACAGCTAACAAGGGCTGGATTGTTGAGAAGGCAAATGGCGGTAATGTTGCATACGGTGGTACCAGTACAAATAAATGCTTTGAGGCTTGGAACAATAGCAAGTTTGATATTTATCAGGAAGTAGCTGACGCTCCTATAGGTGTATATGAAATTTCTGTTCAGGGATTCTATCGCTACGGACGTGGTGCCACAGCATACGAGGCTTATCAGAATGGAACTGCTCCTAATGACGCTGTGAACATTTATGTAAACAACAACAATGCTCACTTCAAGAGCGTATTCGACGAGCCTGTTGCTAATGGTGAACTTTACACAGGTGGAACTTACGTTGATCCGAATAATGAGTACTGGTATCCTAATGATATGACAACCGGTAGTGAGGCATTCGCAAATGGCATGTACGTAGCCACCTCATTCGGTGTAGTTGCAAATGCAGGTGATGTTCTCCGCATTGGTGTCAAGGGTGCAACCAACCAGCTTGGTGACAGCTGGGCTATCTGGGACAACTTCAAGATGGTATTCCAGGGCACAAAGGCTGAGATAGTACAGCCGTTGCTCTCTGATGCTATCGTCTCTATGCAGGAAGCTATCAACAGTGCCAATAGAGTTGGTAAGTCAACATTGGAGGCTGCCAATATCATTCTTGATGGTGCTAATGCAGCCATTTCTTCTAATGACGGTAAGGCAATGTTCACTTCGCTCTGCAAAATCATCGACGCTAAGAACTCTCTCATTGAGTCAGCTTCTCTGTTCACAAAACTCGTCCAGAAGAACGAAGACCTCAACCTTGCATGGCTGAACTCAGCTGCAACAGAGGTGGTTAAGTCTGAGGCAGCCAATCTCTTCACTGAGATTAATAATGGTATAGAGAACAACACTCTTAACAATGAGGATGCTGAGGCTTATATCGCCGCAATTGACAAGATGATTATCAAACTTGGTATTCCTGCTGATGCTGAGAACGCTTCAGACGATAATCCTGTTGACTTGACTACTCTCATCCAGACTCCAAACTTCGAGAAGGAAGGTGCAAACTCTATCGATGGCTGGAACGCTGACGGTTACAGCTTCGGTAATGACGACAGTCAGAAGTCAGCATTGCTCATTGAGTTCTTCGGCAAGGCATTCGACCTCAACCAGACTATCGTTGGTCTGCCTAACGGTACTTATAAGGTGAGTGTCAACGCATTCTATCGCTTCGGTAGCACAGCAGAGGACTGGGCTAAGTACTCAGAGGATCCCAACACTCAGGGTAACGCATATCTGTATGCAACTTCAGGTGCAGAGACCAACCAGACTTCTGTAGCTCTCCTGTCATCAGGTGCATGCGAGGACAACGGTTTTGGCGGTACCTCAAATATCGAAGGTACAGAACTCTATGTTCCTAACGATATGGTATCTGCCAACCTCTACTTCCAGGCTCTCGACGCTTACAAGAACGACGTAATCGTCAAGGTTGTTGACAACGAGCTAACCATCGGTATCAAGCTTGCAGAGGAGGACGTTGTTAATAATAACTGGGTAATCCTCGACAACTGGACACTCACATACTATGGCGAGAACAGCAACATCGGCACTGGTGTTGAGGGCGTTGAGGTAGCAGAGCCTGCAAAGGTTGAGATCTACAATGTCAACGGTATGAAGACCAAGGGCTTCTCTAAGGGTGTTAACATCGTTAAGATGACATCTAAGGACGGTGCCGTTAAGTTCAGCAAGGTAAACATTAAGTAATACCTTTGAGTTCTTGAACTAAATAATAAAGCAGGAGGCAGATTAAAGCAGTCTGCCTCCCGCTTGCAATTTTTCTAATTACTAATCATTACATTCCTCTTATCAATAGTCAAACACTATGAAGAATATTTTTCTAACTGCATTGTTGTTGGGTGTAACATTCAGTAGCGCACAGGCGCAAGTGAAAATGACGGTCGATGCATCCAAGCGCGGTCCGATGATTAGCCAGTATCAGTATGGCTTGTTTTTTGAGGAAATCAATCATGCAGGCGACGGTGGTCTGTATGCAGAACTAGTGAGCAACCGCTCGTTTGAGGACGGCACTGCATCATGGAAGTCATTCAACGGTTCTATAATAAGTCTTGTCACCGACGACATGCTTAACGATGCCCAGCATCACGCATTGCAGGTTAGAATATCAGGTGCTTCTGATTCCAAACTAAAAGGAATCTCAAACACAGGCTATTGGGGAATGAACATCCAGAAGGATGAAACCTATACATTGTCTCTATGGGTAAAGGGGGATAATGTATTTTCAAACAAAATCAAGGCCCAGCTACGCAACGCAGCCAATACAAAGGTGCTCGGTGAGGCAACACTCGAAGGTGAGATTAGCGACTCCAAGTGGAGCAAGCTCACGGCAAAAATCACGGCGACAGATTCCGACAAGAAAGGACAGCTACTACTGCTCACGGGCAGCAATGGCCGTCTGACGTTTGATGTCGTGTCATTGTTTCCCAAGACATGGAAGGACCGTCCCAACGGACTGCGTCCCGACTTGGCTCAGCTACTGGCTGACACCAAGCCGTCGTTCCTCCGTTTCCCCGGTGGATGTTATGTGGAGGGAGAGGGCAGCTATGGTAATGCCTTCCAGTGGAAGAAGACTATAGGAAAGATTGAGGAGCGTCCAGGACACTACAACCAGAATTGGCATTATTGGTCGTCAGATGGTCTCGGATATGACGAGTATCTTCAGATGTGCGAGGACCTCGGAGCCGCGCCGATGTTCGTGGTTAACATTGGAGTGGGTCACGGCTTTGCGCTTTCAAAAGATTCCACAGAGATACTGATTCAGGATGTTCTCGATGCCATAGAATATGCCAACGGTGACGAGACAACAGAGTGGGGAGCCAAGCGTATAGCCAACGGACATGCTGCTCCGTACAACCTTAAATTCCTTGAGATAGGAAACGAGAACTATCAGGCAGGCCTGCATTCTGACTATGCAGAGAGATACAAGCTCTTTTATGATGCCATCAAGGCCAAATATCCCGAGATAATCACTATCGGCAACGTGGAGGCATGGGGTACGGACAATCCCGCATGGGGCAACGAATATCCCGTGGAGATGGTTGACGAGCATTACTACCGCAACTTCATGTGGATGCGCGACAACTACAACAAGTATGATAACTATCCACGCACTATCCCTGTTTATAACGGAGAATATGCCGCCAACGGAGGCAACTACGGCAGATACGGCAATATGAACAGTGCTCTTGGCGAGGCTGTGTATATGCTTGGTATGGAGCGCAATAGCGACGTGTGCCAGTTGGCATCCTTCGCACCCATCTTCATGCACGAGCAAGACCCCTGCTGGGCGTATGACATGATTCACTTCAACGCCGCAGACAACTTCGTTACCCCTTCATATTATGTGCAGAAACTTATGAATGTGCATCTCGGTGAACAGAACCTCCTGTGGACTGAGAGCGGAAACATGATTAAAGGCAATGGCGAGGAAAAGGTAGGAGTAGGCACATGGGGTACGGTGGCACAGTTTGACAACGCCTCATTGACCGATATAAAAGGTAATACCATTGCCTCCGACGATTTCAGTGGCGACATCTCGCAATGGACAAAGGGAGAAGGAAACTGGAGCGTGACGAACGGTTTCCTCAAGCAGACATCTACCGGCACCAACTGCACTGCTGTGCTGAACGTGGCAGCCACAGGTAATTATATATATAAGGTGCGCGCAAAGAAAATCTCTGGCGACGAGGGATTCCTCATAATGTTCAACTATCAGGATACGAACAACTACGCATGGTGGAACATAGGCGGATGGGGTAATACCCAGCATGCAGTGGAGATATGTACTAACGGACAGAAGGCCACTTATGCCTCAGTCGGTGGCAGTGTGGCAAGCAACCGCTGGTATGACGTGGAGATTAGGGTGGAGAATGGCAAGGTCACTTGTCTGCTCGACAACAACGTATGTCATGAGTTCAACCTGCCCGAAGCTTCCGG
Source organism: Prevotella sp. (assembly GCA_022764085.1). GTDB lineage: Bacteria > Bacteroidota > Bacteroidia > Bacteroidales > Bacteroidaceae > Prevotella. The sequence continues at coordinate 22,987 of JALERP010000139.1, read as the reverse complement.
TGCCCGCGGTGTTTATCAGAGTGTGCAGATTGACGAGACCAACGGTGAACTGATTGTCAAGGTGGTCAATCCCCATGCAACTGCCCAGACTATCGACCTGAACACGCTTAACATGAAGATAGGCAACGGAACGGTAGTAAGACTTGCGTCAGCCAACGGTACTGACGAGAACACTATGGAACATCCGTTCAACGTCAAGCCGTCAGAGGGTGAGATTGTAAATGTTACGGATGAAACACACGTCACATTGGACATACCCGCATATTCATTGAATATCTTCCGTCTTGGAGCAAAGGAGATTGGCAAGGAAGTAAAGACAACATACGAAGAATACGAGAAGGAAGACGCAGGAATGTCAGGCTATCTCTATGCCCACATGAACCGCAATGGTGAATATACCAACTATGCCCTTAGCCAGCATGGACAGAGCTGGAACGACATGTTCAACGGTGCGGAGGTATTTGACACAAAGGCGAATACCGTCACCGGCGGTATGCGTGATGCCTTCATCACAAGAATGCCCGACGGCAACTTCATGTTCGCCGGTACTGACATGACATCAAGGTTGGGATGGACAAGCAACCATGTTATGGTTCTGATGCTCTCGCCCGACCTTGTCCACTGGACAAAGAACGTGAAGATTGACCTTGAGACACCTGAGAACCTTGAGGCTCTCGGAGGTATCACTGCCGAGCAGATGACTGCCGCATGGGCACCTCAGATTATATATGACAACGAGAGCGGAAACTTCGTGGTATATTATAGTGTTGGCTTCCCCGACCGTCACCGCATCTACTATTCCGTGGTAGATAAGGATCTGAACATACTCACCCGTCCGCAGCTTTACTTCGACCCCGGTTATGACATCATAGATGCCGACATAGTCTGGAATGCGGTTGACAAGCAGTATGTAATGATTTACAAATGCGAGAAGACTTCGGGCTTCGACCGTGCCACAGCCACACACCTCATCCCGAGGGCAGGCGAGACAACAGGAACATGCCAGTGGACTATAACTCCCGACTTCCATGTGGGCGACAACAACCAGGCAGTCGAGGCTCCCACCCAGTGGCGACTCATAGGCAGCGACAAGTGGAAGCTCGCATATATCAATTACTCCGGTGCAGGTTATGGCTATAAGATGCGCGACATGGACGAGCAGGGACTCAACGTGAGTGCACCCGCACTTATCAGCGGTTCCGTTGCCGCCCAACACGGTTGCATACTCAAGATAACATCCGCCGAATATGATTATCTGAGAACATGGGAACAGGTGAAGACCTTGCTGCCCACAGTGGAAAGTTACTATAAGGCCTGCAAGTCGGAAACAATAGGCAAGGCACTTGAAACTGCCTACAATGCCCTTAACAACAGCACGACATTTGCAGAGAACGCCAAGGCCATGAACGATGCCCTCGTGGCACTCTCAGGTTGTGAGTCAATCTATAAGGACTTTATCACTGAAATGGCAGAGGCTGGTAAGTCAGTGGATATGACCGCCTTGATGGTCAATCCCGACTTCAGCAAGGGAAGTGAGGGATGGACAACATCCGGCAACTTCACCCAGGCAAACGGTTATGTGGCAGAATACTGGAACACTTGGTTCTCGTTCTACCAGACAGTGGAAAACCTGCCTGAGGGTGAGTATGAAGTGGGAGTACAGAGCTTCTACAGATACGGTGCGATAGACAATGCCCTCAACGCGGTGGCCGACGGAACAGAGCAGCTTAACGCAGTGTTCTTCGCCAACGGCGAGTCGGTGTCCGTGATGAGTCTCTACGACGAGAGTGCCGACAGATACGGTGTGAGTCCTTATACCTATCCCGATAATGTGCAGGCAGCCAACGAGGCATTCAATACCTACGGCTATTACAAACTGACCCTAAAGGTGAAACTTGCTGAGCCGGGCAATATAAAAATAGGTATAGAGAATAACAATTCCGTATATTCCGACTGGTGCTGCTTCGACAATTTCACCCTGAAATACCTTGGTAATGCCACAGGTATTGATGGTGTGAAAGAGGAAATGAAGGGCAGTGGAAAAACATACACCCTTGGTGGTATGGAAATTAAAGACAATGCCCAGACAAAGGGAATAAGAATAAGAAATGGAAAGAAAGAATTAAAATAATAATTAAAACTTAAATTGACATGAATTGCAAACTTATCCAAAAGGGATCGTATAGGCCCACACTTGCAATCGGTCTGATGTTGGCCACGTCAGTTGCCTTCCAGTCATGTCAGGATGACACCCTAACGGGACAGCCTTCATGGTTGGGTAACTCCATTTATGAGGAGTTGCAGAAAGACGGCAACTATACGGTGACAACCAGGCTTATTGACGACCTGGGACTGCATGATCAGATGAGCCGAACCGGTTCAGTTACATTATTTGCAGCCACCGACGCTGCATTCGATGAGTGGTTCAAGACAAACAAGTGGGGAGTAAGGTCGTATGACAAGCTCACCTTAGCTCAGAAAAAAGACCTGTTGAACAACTCCATGATTAACAATGCCTATCTGATAGAGCTGATGTCTAACGTTAGTGCCGACCCACCAGAGACGGGTCTCGCCATGAGACGTCCCAACTCAACGAGTGTCTTCGACTCAGTATATGTGATGAAGCACGAGGACATGAACGGCACTCTTCCGGCATGGGCATGGTACAAGGAAAACAAGAAGGACATCATCCTCTTCAAGGACGGTAGAATGATGAGCAACGGTTCGACAGCCGGACTGTCGGCCCCGATGATTCATTTCCTTCCCGCCTTCATGCGCAAGCAGGCGTTCACCGACGAGGACATCACTATCCTCACCAATGGTGTGGCCACCTCTGTCAACGACGCTTACGTGGCAGGAAGAAAGGTGGTTGAGAGAGACCTTACCTGTAAGAACGGTTATATTCAGAAGATGGATGGAGTGGTTGAGGGATTCCCCAATATGGCTGAAATCCTTCGTCAGCATTCCAATACGTCAATGTGGTCGCATCTGGTTGACCGTTTCAGTGCGCCTTACTATGACTACTACAAGACACAGGAGTACAACCGTCTCTACAATCAGAGTGTCGATTCAGTGTTTACACTGCGCTACTTCGCCGATACCCGTAAGGACGGTATGAATGCGGAATATTATCCCGTGACAAGCGGCAACCCAGTGCCGGTAAAGGTGCCTGCAAAGCTCACCTTTGACCCGGGATGGAATCAGTACATGTATGAGAACACCAGTGGTTACGACCTTCACTATGATGCCGGTGTCATGCTTGTTCCGAGCAACGAGGCTCTCGACAAGTGGTGGAACGCCGACGGTAAGGTGCTCAAGGACAAGTACGGTACATGGGACAATGTGCCCGACCTCGTGCTTTCAAAACTCTTGCGTGTAAACATGCTCGGTACGTTCACCGAGGCATTGCCATCGAAGTTCTCGTCTATCGTTAACGACGCAAAGGTGTCGATGGGTGTTACTACCGCCGATGTAGATAGTTGCTTCATGGGTTGTAACGGTGTGGTTTATCTAACCAACCGCGTGTTCGCCCCAATGGAGTATTCGAGCGTTTCGTTCCCCGCACTTATCCATCAGGACGTAATGAGTGTCATATATTGGGCAATCGACGAGTTGGAGTTCACGCCATATCTTAATTCAATGGACTCATACTACAGTCTTATGTTGCCAACCAACAATGCCATGTTGTGCTATCTCGACCCCTGTTCTGTGGGCGATGCACAGATGTCGCTCCTGATGTTCTACTATGATAATCTCGAAAGAAAGGTTAAGGCTTCACGATATTACTATACACTCGGTGAGAACGGAGAGATAGTAATGGGCAACAGGGCACAGGAAAACGTGGCTGACGCAATCGTGAAAAACCGTCTGAGAGACATAGTCAACCAAATGATTATTGTGGGTAGCGTAGAGAACGACTATAGCTACTTCAAGTCGAAAAACGGTACTACTGTGAAGATTGAGAATGCCGGAAAGAGCAACCAGATGATTGTAAAGGGTGGATGGCAGTTGGAGAACAACGCCATTGCAAAGGTTGACTCCATTTACGACATGTCAACCACTGGTAACGGTAAGTCATACCGATTCAACGAGCAGTTCCCGATGGCCGCCACCAGGTCTGTATATCAGATTCTTAACGAGAAGGAAGAATATTCCGAGTTCCTCAAGTTGCTGAGCGGTTCGGAGAACCTTCCAGCCGACGACCATCTGTTGTTGAGCACAATCACGCTCAACAATGTGAAGTATAACTGTGTCAACTCAGCTACCAACAGTAATATCCGCCTCTTCGGTGCATATAACTATACTGTTTATGTCCCAACCAACGAGTCGATACGGAAGCTCATCAACGACGGCGTGCTGCCCACTTGGGAAGACTACGACGCACAGTATGAGATTTCAGAGCACGGTTCTACAGAAGAAGAAAGGGCCGCAGCCAAGGCAGCATGCACCATGATATCAAATCGCATCCTTGACTTCGTGAAGTATCATATCCAGGACAACTCGGTGGCAGTAAATGGTGCTCCCGATACCGACTCGGAAGGAATTGCCATCACAAAGAACAACTATGAGTCGATGATGCTCAATACCGAGACCAACCGATTCTACAGTCTTGAGGTAGATATGGCAAACAAGAGCCTTACAGTGAAGGACCTTTTAGGCGACACGCGCAGCGTAGTGAAGAAGGACGGATTGTATAACAATATCTGCCGTGAATACTGGATTTCAGGTTCACTCTTCAACAAGTCCATCTATACCACTGCCGATGTGCTGGTACATCAGATAGACGGCCCGTTGTTCTATACGTCAAGCCAGAAGACTCCGTGGAGACAAGAAATGGCTAAATCTAAAGCGAGAAGGAGGTAAGTTATGGAGTATTACATTAAAACAAAACAACAGATGAAGGCTATATTGCAAAAGTCTATGGGACAGTGCCGCACTATTCTGACGGTGCTTGCCTTGCTGGTATGCTCGTCAATATATGCCCAGATTACGTCAGTACACGGTAATGTCTCTGACGATATGGGAGGATTGATGGGCGCTACCGTCTGTGAGATTGATGCCAACGGACGTATCATAAACTCTACTATTACCGACTTGAACGGTAACTTCACCATGAACGTGAAGAATGCCAAGAACAAGATCAGGTTCAGTTATGTAGGTATGAAGACCCAGATACTGGCCATCAACAAAGCCGTGTTCAACATTAAGATGTTGTCAGCAACGCAAATCAAGGAAGTGACCGTCGTGGCCAAGAAGCGTACTGGCGGTAACAACCTCGGTATTCCTGAGCGTGAGGTGTCTTACGCAGCCCAGTCGATCTCTATGAAGGAGTTTGCCGGTCTGCCCATCACCTCAGTGGATGAGGCACTACAGGGACGTATCGCCGGTCTTGACATTATTGGTAACTCGGGTGACCTCGGTTCGGGTTCCACCATCCGTCTGCGCGGTACCTCTGCCTTGTCTTCACTGACAAATGCCGACCCGCTCATTGTTGTCGATGGTAACATCCGCAGTGTTGATATGTCAAACTTCGACCTTGGCGGCGCCAACGACGAGAAGTTTGCCGAACTGCTCAACATCAACCCTGAGGACATCGCCGACATCCGCGTGCTGAAGGATGCCGCCGCAACTGCAGTATATGGTAGCCAGGGTGGTAACGGTGTCATTGAGCTTACTACAAAGCGTGGTGCCATGGGTGCTCCCAAGGTGTCTTACTCTCTGAAGATGACAGCAACCCACCAGCCAAAGGGATACGACCTTCTTAGTGGTGATGACTATACCATGATGTTGAAGGAGAGCTATTTCAATCCTACACAGGATGACAGCCGCAGCCAGAGCATCAAGGAAATAAACTACGACCCCAACTTCTCGGAATACGAGCAGTATAACAACAACACCGACTGGCGCAGTGCAGTGACACAGACAGGTCTTCGACAGAATCACTACCTGTCAATCACCGGTGGTGGCGAGAAGGCTTCCTTCCGTATCGGTGGTGGTTTCGACAACGAGACTGGTTCGATAATCCAACAGAAGCTGAGCCGTTTCTCCACACGTGTTGCCCTCGACTACTATGTCAGCGAGCGTATCAAGGTGTCAACCAACTTCGCCCTGACATATACCAAGAACAAGCTCAACAGTGACGACCTCCTTGCCATAGCAATGAAGAAGATGCCTAATATGAGCATCTATGAGCAAGACCCTGTTACTGGACAGGACACTGACCGTTTCTATCAGATGCTGCAGACAGCCTCGGACGTGTTCGACAAGAACCAGAAGACATACGTCAACCCCGTGGCAAGTGCATATCTCGCAAAGAAGGAGCGCCGCACATACGACCTCTCTCCGGAGCTTATCATCAACTACCGTCTTCTTGGTGTCGATGATTCACACACACGCCTCGACTGGCGCGGAAGTGTGTATATGAGCGTGTTCAACCAGTATGACGACGCATTCTATCCATCAGAGCTGCGCACTGTTGATTGGCATGACGGTGTTAATACCGCATCTTCGGGCAGTTCCAAGAGCGTGTCTTTCAACACCAAGCAGACCCTTACCTTCATACCTCACTTCAACAGCGAAGACCACTCACTGTCGATGATGGGTCGTTTCGAGTTGAACTCAGGTACTTCAAGCGGACAGTCAAACGGTGCCAAACTGCTGCCTTCCGGCGGTATCGAGAGTCCTGACGCAGGCGGTGTGAACACCGGTCTCGCCTCGTGGTACTCACAGTGGCGTTCGATGTACTTCACCTATTCTATGCACTACGCTTACAAGGGTAAGTATATGTTCGACTTCTCAATGCGTGCCGACGGTACCACAAAGTTCGGACCTGGCAACCGCTGGGGTTACTTCCCCGCAGTCTCACTGCGTTGGAACATCATCGACGAGCCGTTTATGACACCGCTCCGTGAGAAGTGGCTCTCAATGCTCTCCATCCGTCCAAGCTGGGGACGCGTGGGTAACCAGCCCAACCAGGACTACCTCTACACCAGTAAGTATGCCTCGGGCAGCAGATACCTCGACATGGCAACCATGTATCCTGTGAATATCCGTCTGACCGACCTGCGCTGGCAGATTAACTCAAGCTATAACCTCGGTATCGACATCGGTCTGTGGGACGACAAACTGACATTTACCTTGGAGGGTTATCATTCTACGACATCAGACATGTTGCTCAGCAACTACCGCATACCGAGCAACTCAGGTTATATGACCGTACCTTACCACAACAACGGTAAGATGAGAAACATCGGATGGGAGTTCCACCTCAACACCCGCAACCTCATCAAGGTGGGCAAGGTGACCATTGACGTGAACGCCAACTTCGGTAACAACCGCAACGAGATACTTGAAATGGACGAGTATGTCATCAACTCTCTCAACTCAACCTACGCCTACGGCAATGGAGAGTGGTTACGCCGCGTGCAGTTGAACAACCCGCTCGGAGCTATCTACGGATTCCGCAGCAAGGGCGTATATCAGTATAACTATGAGACCTTCAAGGACCTCAGCGACGAGGAGCGCGCAGCATTCATAGCAGCCGGCAAGACTGCCCCTGTGGCATTCAATGCCGAGGGCAAGCTGATTCTCGATGCCGAGGGCAATCCACTGAGAATGCGCTACAACTACAACAACGAGGGTACAGGCAAGAACTATCCTTTCACCGGTGGCGACGCCATCTATGAGGATGTAAACCACGACGGTAACATCGACGCACTCGATATCGTATATCTCGGAAGTTCACTGCCTAAGCTCACCGGTGGTTTCGGATTCAACTTCATCTACAAGGACTGGCGACTCTCCACACAGTTCACCTACCGTGTGGGTAACAAGATTCTTAACATGGCCCGCCTGAACGCCGAGTCAATGAGAGGCAACGACAACCAGAGCCAGGCCGTAAACTACCGCTGGCGCAAGGAAGGCGACGTGACAACAATCCCGCGTGCAATGTTCGGAAACACATCGAATTACAACACCCTCGTCAGCGACCGCTTCGTGGAGACAGGTTCATATCTGCGTATGAGCTATATCCAGCTCTCATATACGTTGGGCAAGAAGATGCTGAAGCCAATAGGCCTTAACCGCATCGCCATATATGCAAGTGCCAACAACCCGTTCATCATCACGAAGTACTCGGGTGTTGACCCCGACATCACAGCCAGTGGCTATGACCCGGCAATCGACTGGGCACAGACACCTCGCTCGCGTTCATATACATTAGGTATCACAGTAGATTTTTAAGTAACGACGTTTATGAAATTCAGAAACATATTATATTCTATCGCCGGCGGTCTGGCTGCCATCACAGGCATGTCATCGTGCAGCGACTTCCTCGTGGTAGAACCGCAGAATGAAATCATCCTCGAGAAATTCTGGAATGAGAAGGCCGACGTGGATGGTATTATTGCCGGATGCTACTCTGGTATGCAGTCGGACAATATCCTTATGAGAATGATGATATGGGGCGAGTTCAGAAGCGAGAACATCTCACGCGGACAGAACCTCGACAAGGACGTTAACCTCGAGAATATCCTCAAGGAGAACCTCACCGCCTCCAACTGGTACACCACATGGGACCAGTTCTACAATATCATCAACAGATGCAACACCGTCATCAAGTATGCACCCTCAGTGGCTGCCAAGGACCCGAACTTCAGCGAGAGTGAACTGAAGGCTGACATCGCCGAGGTTACTGCCCTGCGCTCGCTGTGCTATTTCTATCTTATCCGCACGTTCCGTGACGTACCTTATTCTACAGAGGCTTTCACCGACGACGACCAGAAGATGGACTTGCCGGCCACTAACTTCAACAATGTGCTCGACAGTCTTATCAACGACCTGGAGAGAGTGAAGGGCGACGCCGTGACAAAGTACCCCGCCTCTTCAGCCACGAAGAAACTCTATCAGACCGCACGCATCACCCAGCAGGCCATCTATGCCATGCTCTGCGAGATGTATCTGTGGAAGCAGGACTACAACAACTGCATCCGCTATGCCGACCTGATTATCGAGGCAAAGAAGAAGCAGTATGAGGAGGAATACGGCAACTCTTCTGCAAGTGACCTTACACGCACCAACGGTTATCCTCTTATCTCTTCAGCTTATGCCAACTCATCCTCTATGTATGGTTATGCCTACAATCGGGTTTTCGGTGAGGGCAACAGTACAGAGAGTATCTTCGAGCTGACATTCATGCCCGACGATAATATGCCGAGTAACGGTGCCGTGAGTCTCTGCTACGGTAACAGCAAGAACGCAGGTCTCATGGGTTATGCCTCAGTGTCGTCATTTATCGGTGATGACGTTGAGACAAAAGCTTACTCGATTTTTGCCAATGACTATGACGCCCGTGCATACGAGAACATTATGGGTAGCGTTATCGCGAAATATACCCATAGCATGACTCAGATTTCGTTCTCGTCATCAACTCCAACCATCTTCACCTCCGGATGGTATTATGAGGGCAAGGTGAAATCCAACTGGATAATCTATCGTCTTAGCGACATCATGCTGATGAAGGCCGAGGCTCTGACACAGCTTATGAGCAACGGGACAAACTTCACCGAGCAGGACGAAAAGTACTATCAGCAGGCTTTCTCACTCGTTAACGCAGTGAACAAGCGTTCGCTTTGCCAGCCTACAACAAGCATGAAGGACACCCTCGACGCATCCAAGTTTAGGAGCAAGGAGCAGATAGAGTCGCTGGTGATGCTTGAGCGTCAGCGCGAACTGATGTTCGAGGGCAAGAGATGGTATGACCTCGTGCGCCGCTCGATGAGAGACGGCGAGACATCCTTCCTCAGCCGCCAGGTGCTGCAGAAGTATTCTAACAACACATCTGCCATTCAGGACAAGTTCAGGAAGTTGGACGCTATCTTCTGGCCATACAATGTGGATGAGCTGAAGGTTAACAAGAACCTGAAGCAGAACCCTGCATTCGGCAGTGGTGAATCCGGAAATTATGAGAAGAACTAACGTAATAGAGTATAATAATATGAAAAGAATAAAGTATATCCTTCTGAGCGCAATTTGCGCAATGAATGGTCTGCTGTTGACGGGATGCTCTGACGACCCAAGTGCCGAGAACTTCTATACGTTCACGGGTGAGATGATGAGCGACTATCTCAACAACCGACCGGAATACAGTGATTTCGCATATATCGTGGACCAGGCGGATCTGACCGACCTACTCTCTGCATACGGACACTACACCTGCTTCCTGCCTTCAAACGACGTGATGGCAAAATTCCTCCAGAAGAAGGGACTCAACAGTGTGGAAGACCTGACCAAGGAGCAGTGCGACACTATCGCCAGGACACACCTCGTGAACAACATGTATGCAACGCTCGACATGAACGACGGTACTCTCAACACCGCCAACCTCAACAAGCGTTACATACAGATTACGCACACCATCGACGAGAACCTCAATGCCGTGGTGGAGCTTAACCGTATGTCGAAGATTATCTTCGAACTCAAGGACGACTCCGTAGAGAATGGTATTGTTCATCCTATCGACATGGTGCTTGAAAATTCCAACAGCTCCATTGCCGACGTCATCAAGGACAACGACCGCATCAGCATATTCTACGACTGTCTCGTGGCTACAGGTCTGCGTGATACCCTTATCAAGGTGAAGGACGAGAATTATGACGCCTCGCAGTATGGCACATATTCTTATACCTCTGACTTCTGGCACGAAATAGCCGTCGCCCCGGACGAGAAGAAATACGGATTTACAGTCTTTGTTGAGCCAGACGACGTGATGAAGGCAAAGCTCAGCGACTATGGCGTGAGCATAGGAACCGACAAAGTGAGGGCCATCTATGACCTTGCTTGCAAGATTTATGACCCTGTATTCGGTAATGACGCCGACTATCAGGCAGCTCATGACTTCGACAAGATTACCGACCGCAACAATCCCCTCAACATGTTCGTGGCTTATCATATCCTTACCCGCGACGTGATTGGATGGAACAAGTTGACGCCTATCGAGATCCACTCAGGTATTGTGGATGGCGCCATCGGTATCAAGACCGACAAGATGAACCCCAACGACTGGTATGAGACACTTATGCCGCGCACAATGATGAAGATTGAGCAGGCTACAGTACGCTCATTCCTCGGCAATGCCGAAATAGGTCAGCGTTATGTTAACCGCCGTGTGGATGATAAATACCAGATTGACGGTGCAAAGATCCTGCCTACCGTAGAGGACAAGTACATACAGGATGCTCCTAACGGCCGATACTTCTATGTGGATGACATTGTGGCTTTCAGCTCTGACACACAGAACAAGGTAATGAACGACAGGATACGTATGGACTTTGCAACAATCTTCCCCGAGTTGATGACAATGAACATACGCCTGAACGGTGACCCGAAGAAGGACGACGAAAGCTCAAAGGCAGACCAGACCTTCAAGAACGGTAAGAACTACTGGTTCCCCAAGGGCTATCTCGACAATGTTACCATGCGTGGCAACGGTACACTCGTATATCGCCGTCCCCACTGGAACTTCTGGTCATACGAAGGTGACGAGTTCAACCTCTTCGGCGACTATGACTTCACGTTCCGTCTTCCGCCGGTGCCTTACGAGGGTGACTATCAGATACGTCTCGGTTTCTGTGCCCTTGACACCCGTGGTGTGGCTCAGGTATATTTCGACGGCAAGCCACAGGGTATTCCAGTGGATATGCGTAAGCGTCTGAACCATGAGTCGGTGATGGGTGACCAGTTCGGTTCGAAAAAATGGGCTGATATGACCGACGAGGAAAAAGCAGAGGACCAGAAGATGCTGAAGAACCTCGGTTACTATCGTGGTGCATACGGTGGCTATCACTCCAACGGCTCTGTAATCAACGAGTTTGTGGATAATGAGCGTACCTACCGACTGGTGTTGTGTACCGTACACATCAATCCCAAGACCGACCACTTCATCCGCATCCGTTGTACCTCTACCAGCAAGTTGGGTAACAACAACGAGTTCATGATGGACTATCTTGAGATTGTGCCAAAGAGCATTTATGGTGTTAACACCGCAGGCTCAATGGAGTCAGACCTGTAAAAACAATGACAATAAAGAAAAAGTGTTATGACAAAATATTGTAATATATATAGTAAGGTGTTGGGAGCAATGGCAATTGCTCTCAGCATCACCTCCTGCACTGACACATGGGATGACCACTATAACATAGGCAGCACATACAAAGGCAATCTGTGGGAGTCAATCTCGACAAACTCGGAACTTTCCAATTTCGCCAGTGTTGTCAAGGCGTGCGGATATGACGCTTCGTTGGCAAGTTCGCAGATGTTCACCGTGTTTGCTCCCACCAATGCCAACTTCTCAGAAGCACAGGCTCAGGAGCTAATCAATGTGTATGGTCAGGAGAAGAGCCAGAGTGTCAAGAACAATGACAACACTGCCATCAAGGAGTTCGTGCAGAACCACATCGCCCTTTACAATTATTCTGTATCGGGCAACAGCAACGACTCTATCGTGATGATGAACGGCAAGTATCTGCACCTGACCTCCAACTCCCTCGGCGGTCAGTCGATGACCCTCGCCTGCAACGTAGGCAACGGTGTGCTCTATACTCTCGACAAGAAGGTGGATTACTCTCCTAACGTCTTCGAGTATCTAAAGAAGGATGCAGAGCTTGACTCTGTCGCCAACTTCCTGTACGAATTCAACCAGTACGTCTTTGACCCTGCACTCAGTGTGCCGGGTGAAATCAAGGACGGACAGACCCATTATCTTGACTCAGTGTCGGTGCTTGAGAATGAGATGTTCGCTCATCTCGACGCCAAGTTGGCTTCAGAGGACAGTACATATTGGATGCTTGTTCCCACCAACGACGAATGGAACAGGCTCGTGCCCGAATACGAGAAGTACTATCAGTATGACAACTCGGTGCCCAAGCGCGACTCCATGCAGTATGTGAACGCACGTCTTGCCTTGCTTCGTGGAACGATTTTCAGCCGCACGCAGAACCCCGACAGAACAGTTAGGGACTCTGCCATGTCAACAAGTTCTGTTATATACGAATGGCGTAAGTATATATATGGTACTGCTGATGCCAAGTACTATCAGTATGACAGACCGTACGATGCAGGTGGCGTGTTCACCGAGACCCAGGACTACCAGTGCAGCAACGGTAAGGTGATGAAGACCAACAAATGGAAGATTGACAAGAAGCAGACCTTCCTGCAGTCAATCATCTGTGAAGGTGAGGACAACGAGCGTCTCGACTCCGTTGACCAGTTGACCACCAACACTCCTCTCACCATAGTCAGGGTGGCTCAGAACAATCCCTATTATGGCAAGTTGTCGAGCAACAGCTATGCGGAGATTACCCCTGCTCGTGGTGCCGCAAGTAACATCAAGGCAGTGTTCAACGTTCCATCAGTGCTCTCAAATATCGGTTATGACATTTATATAACCACAGCCCCGGCACTTGCCGGCGACACCTTGGCAACAGACGCCTCGCGTCTGCCCACCAAGTTCCGCGTGAGAATGGCATACAACGACGTTAACGGCAAACAACCGTCGAAGGAGAGTCAGTGGACACTGCTTCAGAAGGAACTGATCACCACCGCCGACGAGGTGGATTGCTTCAAGGTGGCAGAGAATGTCCAGATACCTTATTGTTCAGTAGGTGGCAACATCGCTCCGCAGGTGAAGCTCATTCTCGACACACGTGTAAGTAACAATGATGTGAAGAACGGTAAGTTCAACCGAATACTCCGCATCGACAGTATCGTCTTCAAACCGCATGAAGAGGAATAATACTCTGTTTCATCATTTAAAACAACTGCAATATGAAATTCAAGAATATAACATCATATAATCATATCCGCATACAGGCAGGCACCCTTTTCTGTGCCATCGGCATTGGTATGCTTGCCTATCCTGCAAGCGGTTTCGCCCAGGAAGACGAAACTGATGATGTGACTGTGACGGCAAAGAAAAAGCCTGTTGCCAAGAAGAAGAGATATGCTGTCCGTAGCATCAATGGTCGTGTCACCGACGCTGCCAACAAACCCGTCTTTGGTGCCATCGTTGCAGCTTCGGGTGTGGATGGTTACAGTGCATTGACCGAAGAGGACGGTTCGTTCAAACTCGATGTGCCTGTGTTCGCCAGCTCTATCACTGTCACCGAACCTAAGCACAACCGTGTGGTTAAGGGTTTGGTTGATGGAGAGGAGCAGGGAGAAATCACTCTCTATCCAACTGTCTTCACACCGGAATACACCAAGGAACTGGAGACAGGCAACGCCAAGATTGCCACAGACTTCAACTACTCTCCCTCGGTGAATGTGAAGGAAGATATACAGAAGCAGCTCGGTGCGTTCGCATATACTCAGCAGCGCAACGGTATGCCGGGAATTGGTTCAAATATCTTTATACAGGGTCTCAACTCCCTGAACGTGAACGCCCAGCCGCTGATTGTCGTTGATGGTGTAATCGTTGACCAGCAATATGGCAGAACGATGATTCACGATGGTTTCGTGAATGATATTCTTTCCAACATCAGCCCTGCTGACATTGAGAAAGTGACAGTGCTGCGCAACGGTACAGCCCTCTACGGCGCCAAGGGTGCCAATGGCGTTATCGTCATCGAGACACGCCGTTGCAAGAGTATGGCAACACGTATATCTGCGACAGTTTCCGCCGGTGTCACCCAGCTGCCCAAGTTCATCGACATGATGGATGCCGAGCAGTATCGTGGCTACGCATCCGAGATGCTCAAGACCACCGACACCAAGATACGTGAGTTCAAGTTCCTCAATGCCGACCCCAACTACTACTATTACAAGCAGTACCACAACAATACCGACTGGAAGGATATGCTGTATCGTACCGCATTGACCCAGAGCTATGGTATCAATGTTGAGGGAGGTGACAACGTGGCTACCTACGATCTCTCCGTAGGTTACACCAATGCACAGAGCACGCTTGAGTACAACAACATGGGACGACTGAATATCCGATTCAACACCGACATCAATTTGCTCAAAAACCTGTCGGTACGCTTCGATGCTTCGTTCTCCAACCTCACACGTAATATCCGTGATGACGCCGCTCCTTCGGGTTATGACGAGGGAACTCCTACATCGCCGGCATTCCTCGGATATGTGAAGGCCCCGTTCCTCAGTCCTTATGCCTATGGTTATGGTGTAATCTCTGACTCACACTTCGACATCGAGCCAGAGAGCTACCTCAACGAGGCTATGGCAAACTACGCCAACTACAACTGGCGTCTTGCCAACCCTGTAGCCCTCAACGAGTATGGAGAGGCAGAGAACAAGAACCGCTTTGAGAACTCACTGCTTAACCTTGCCGTTACCCCAAAGTTCAAGGTGAACGACAACCTCACCATCAGCGAGCACTTCAGCTACAGCTTGGTGAACACCAACGAGAAGTATTACATACCAATCAACGGTGTGCCCGAGTACTATGTGACAGCCGTCAACGGATACCGTACCAACGAGGTGCGCTCGCTCTTCTCAAAGCAGAACTCTGTGATGAGCGATACTCGCATCGACTGGCACAACCGCTATGACGCACACAATATCAGCGTGTTCGGCGGTGCAAGGGTGATGTGGGAGACATATACGCTCAACAGCCAGCTGGGTTACAACACCGGTAGCGACAAGACCCCGTTCATGAGCTCAAGCCTTATGAATGCCAACTCGTTCGGAACAAGTGACAACTGGAACTCAATAGCATGGTATGCCCAGGCAAACTATGACTATATGGGCAAATACTTCCTGCAGGCAAACCTCACGGCCGAGGGCTCTTCACGCTTCGGTGAGGACGCCGACGGGCTTAAGGTGTTCGGTGCATCTTGGGGTCTGTTCCCCGCAGTGCAGGCATCATGGGTGCTGACCAACGAGCCTTGGCTCGCAAAGTCGAACATCGTCAACTATCTGCGTCTCACTGCCGGATATGACGTGAGCGGTAATGACGACATCGACTACTATGCAGCACGCAGTTACATGCGCTCGAAGCTCTTCCTCCACGCACTCTCAGCCCTTACACTCGACGGTATCGGCAACACCGAGATTAAGTGGGAGACAACACGCCGCGCCAACATCGGTATCGACGCCAACCTCTTCAACAACCGCGTGAACCTCTCGGTAAACGCATACAAGAGCTGGACAAGCGACCTGCTCACACTGCAGAGCCTCAACTTCATCTCAGGACTTGACACAAACTGGTCAAACGGCGGTAAGCTCGAGAACACCGGTTTCGACGTGGCTGCAAGTGTGAAGCTCGTCTCTACCAGGAACTGGAACTGGCAGTTGGGCGCAAGTGTAGGTCACTACAAGAACAAGATTACCGAATTGCCCGACAACCGCACACACTTCGATAACGAGTACTATGGTGCCACTATCCGCTCAGAGATCGGGCAGGCTGCCAACCTCTTCTATGGCTACAAGACCAAGGGTGTGTTCGCCACTACCGAGGAGGCTGAACAGTCAGGACTCTACATACTCGATGACAATGGCGTGACAAAGCACTACTTCGGTGCAGGTGACATGATATTTGAGGATATGGATGGCAATCACGAAATCAACGAGAAGGACCGTATGATAATCGGTGACCCGAATCCCGATATCTACGGAAATATCAGTACGTCATTGTCATACAAGAACCTTAAGCTTGACGTGAACTTCAACTATAGCCTCGGCAACGACGTGTATAACTACATGCGCTCACAGCTCGAAGGCGGCAGTCGCTTCATGAACCAGACTACCAACATGCTCAGCCGCTGGCAGGCAGAGGGACAGGTGACATCAGTTCCGAAGCTCACGTTCCAGGACCCTATGGGCAACTCACGTTTCAGCGACCGCTGGATAGAGGATGGTTCTTATCTGCGCCTGAAGACCGTGACACTGAGCTACAACCTGCCGATGAATTCCACATTCATCCAGGGATTGGAGTTCTGGGTACAGGCAAACAACCTCTTCACCATCAGCAAGTACTTAGGCTCCGACCCCGAGTTGTCTTCCACCACATCAGTAATCGGACAGGGAGTTGACCTTGGTAGTCTGCCACAGAGCCGCAGCTTCTCGGCAGGTGTGAAAATCAATTTGTAACGTAACATAAATATCAACGACGATATGAAAGCAAAATATATTCTTTGCGGTGCTCTCGCCACCGCTTCGATGATGTTCTCTTCGTGTAGTGATTTCTTCGACCAGGAGTCAAAGCATGTCATCTTCACCGATGACATGCACATTGACAGGGCATCCGACTCAATATTCTCGCTCACAGGCATAATGCTGAAGATGCAGGCTCTCGGCGACCGCACCGTCCTGTTGGGAGAGGTGAGGGGAGACCTCGTGGATGTGACAAATGCTGCCAATGCCGACCTTAGACAACTGGCGCAGTTCAACATAAGCGACGATAACAAGTATAACAGTCCCAAGGACTACTATGCGGTAATCAACAACTGCAACCTGTATCTCGCCAAGGCTGACACCGTCATCCGCAACAGCAGCAACAACCAGCTCTTCATCAAGGAGTATGCCGCTGCCAAGGCCTACCGTGCATGGACCTACCTGCAGCTTGCCATCAACTATGGCAAGGTGCCGTTTGTCACAGAACCTATCACCACCAAGGACCAGGCTGACGCACAGTATGAGACAAAGGACATAAAGGACCTCTGCAACTGGCTTGTGAATGACATCGCACCATACGCAGACGTGCCAAAGCCGTCGCTCGGCGACATCGGTATCACTGACTCGCGTCTGCTCTATTTCCCCATCTATCTGCTGATGGGCGACCTGAACCTCTGGGCAGGCAACTACAAGGATGCCGCACTCTCATACTATAGGTATATCTCCACTGCCAACGGCGGTAACACTGTATTCCCGATCGGTTCATCACGTTGTTCATGGATGGGAACCGACTGGAACGGTTATCAGGATAGTTGGTCAGGCTGGTTTTCAAATGAGAGATACACTGACGGCCGTGAGAACATCTCTATGATTGCCGGCGACTCGATTCCATCTGACGGTAACTACAGCCAGCTGCGCAATATCTACAACAGTAGCGAGGACAACAACTACAAGGTGAGCCTCGTGCCGTCGCAGTCGCTGAAGAACCTCTCAGGCTCACAGGTGTATTGCCAAGTGATGAACAACGGCAGGGACACCATATACGCTCCTTCAAACCTTTCACTTGGACGTGCCGGTGACCTGCGTCTTATGAACTGCTGGAACTCACGCGAGAGAGTGTATAACGGCAATACCGTTACCGACCAGACGATTTACAAGTTCAGAACCCGTAACATCCATGTCTATCGCCGCTCAATGGTTTATCTGCGCCTTGCCGAGGCTCTCAACCGTGCCGGATATCCACACTTTGCCTATGAGATTCTCTCCGAGGGTGTAAACAACAATGTGATTGAGCGCGACGTGCTGCCTTATTGCACCAATGCCTCCGACTCGGCATTCGTAAGACAGTTCAACTTCCCCTCAAGTACAACCAATGGTTATCTTGTGTGCAATCTGACAATGCCCAACCAGGAGTTCAACACCATCGGTCTGCACTCGCGCGGCTCAGGTTGGAGCCAGTGCAACAAGTACTATCTGATGCCCGACGACCCGACACTCACAGGCCAGGCCCTGCTCGACTATCAGATTAGCAAGGTGGAGGACATGATTGTGGATGAAGGTGCGTTGGAGTTTGCCTTCGAGGGAACACGCTATTATGACCTGATGCGAGTAGCCATCCGTCGTAATGACCCGAGTTATCTCGCCGACAGGATTTATAACCGCCGCGGTGCCGACAAGGCTGCTGAGGTGAGAGGCGAGATTAAGTCTGACCTCAACGATATGAACAACTGGTTCCTGTCGTGGGGAGGCAAAATCGGTTTGAAATAGAGATTTAAGATGTTAAGCTTATGAAAACGCTGAAAAAGATCGCATTTTCATTAATCACATTACTGACGGCCGGTCAGGCGGTGGGAGCCAACACTTCCACCGCCGTTGACCAGGTCACGTCAGCAGTGACTGTTGCCGATGATGTGGATTACCATATCACGGGTACGGTGCCTTTTACAGCTGACGGCAGTATAGACATAACAGCCACCGACCATGCAGTACTCATATTCGACAATGTCAAGCCGTCGAAACTTCTTGCCTATCTGAAGTATATCAAGATTAACGGTGCTGCTGCCGTGAACAACTCCACCTGTCAGGTGAAGATTTACAACCGTGGCTCCATTCTCCTTCCGTATTCCAAGGATATCAAACCGCTGACGGTATATAGTGGCACAAACTTCACTGGTACTGCGGTGAATGACTTCGGACTGGAGCACAACGGAGGATTCATGAATACCCTCACAGAGGCAAAGCTCAACAACAAGATTCGCAGCTTCAAGCTCAAGCGTGGATATATGGTGACCTTCTCTACACGTGCCGGAGGATATGGCTACAACCGCTGTTTCATAGCCGACAACGAAGACCTTGAGTTTGCCGAGATGCCTGCAATACTCGACCGCAGCATCTCGTCCTACCGTATCTTCAAGTGGAACGATGCAGGAAAGAAAGGACTTGCCAACGACACAAGGTCAGAGTCAAACAATGCGCTGGGTTCAACATGGTGCTACTCGTTTGGACTTGGCGAGGACACGGGCATCGACCGCGAGTGCGTGCCACATCATATCTATGAGGGATGGCCTGCCATCGCCGACTGTGCAAAGACAAACTACACCACTTCATCCCCGACGATGAAGACCAACAACGAGCCAGGCAACTCTGCCGACGACCATCCGCAGTCGGTGGCTACGGTGTTGGCTAACTGGGAACAGCACATGGCTACGGGTATGCGCCTCTGCTCGCCATCGTCGCACGACGGTAGTCTTGGCTGGCTGAAGGAGTTTATGGACTCCATAGATGCCCGCGGTTGGCGTTGTGATGTGCTCGACGTGCATTCATATTGGCCGTCAGGCAGTTTCTACGGTCTGCCGGGATGGTATGACAAGTATCATCGCCCGATATGGATTTCTGAGTGGTGCTGGGGTGCATCGTGGAACCGCAACGGTGTGTTTAATCCATCACTTTCCGACGCAGACGCCATGTCACAGAATGCAGCCATGGTGAAAGAACTCTGCGAACTGATGGACGGATATGACTTTATTGAGCGTTATTCGTTCTGGAACTCAGAGGCTGACCGCTCCAAACTGTATCTCAACGGTCAGCTTACTGAAGCAGGCAAGAACTATGCCGCCCTTGAGGGAAAGGTGGGATATAACCGCAAGTACGACTATGTGCCACGCATTCCAAAGGCAAAGGGTGCGCCATACAACCTGTCCTGCGTATATGACGCCGCAAAGGGTGTGTCGGTGTTGCGCTGGCATGAGAAAAATGGCGAATACAACAAGAGCATGACCATCGAGCGACGTGAGACAGGAAAGCCATGGCAGACTCTTGTGGAGATTGACTTAGAGGAGGATGAGGCCGACTACATGTATGAGGACACCGAGACCTTCTACGGTGCGGAGTACAGGGTACATGTCGTATATGCCGACGGCAAGGACTACTACACGGCAAAGACCGCAAAGGCTGTGCCCGCAAGTCTCGCTGCCGGCGATGCAGTGTCTATCGACGGCAATATATATTATATAGGTGGAAACATCTTGCCCAACGGCGACTTCGACTTTGGCACTATGGGATGGACAAACGGCGAGGGAGGCGAACTCTCACTGCCGCATTTCCAGGTGTTTGACAATGGAGGATATGACGGCAAGACCTATCTGCAGGCATATTCGCATGAGGCAGCTGACAAGGTCGGTTCGCTGAAGACTATAGTAGATGTCGTTCCCGGAGCAGACTACTACTATTCGGCTGCATCCATCTACGACGGTATGACAAATAACAAGCTGAGCCTTACAACCGACGGTACAAACGAAGACGAGGTTGTGGCAAGCATGTCCAACTATTCCATCTGGACAAAGTATGACAAGAAGTTCAATACAGGCACATATTCCAAGGCAATGCTTTCCTTCCGTTATCTCGGTGCAAAGGCATGCTTCGACCAGCTCAGTATCTCGCGCCTGTTTGACAACAAGGCTGAAGCTGTGGCTGACGGCGTCAAGGCAGAGAAGGCACGTGCGGAAATGCTGCTGAAATATAACACCGGCATACCTTCGCTCAACGACGAACTCAGCTCTGTGTTGTCAACCGCCACAGATGACGAGCAGTCGCTCTCGATGCTCACTACCACCGTCAATAACATCACAGAGGCCATCCGCCTAAAGAACTATGTTGATTCTGTATCTACAGTATATGCAGCTGTGTCGGCAGAGGGGCTTGAAGGTACGGCAGAGATAGGTGAGGCTTTGGCAAGGATAGAGAAGACATCCTCAGCAGCCGATTACGTCAATGAGGTTCTTGCTCTTAAGGATATGGTGGCTACGTGGCTTCCGTTCTCCGAAGTTCAGATGATTCAATATCCTTCGTTCGCCCAACAGTCAATAGTATGGAAGAAGTCAGGTACTTATTCTTCCGGCTCGCAGAAGGTGGACGCTCAGGATGACATGACATTCTGGTCGGCATTGTGGACAGACAATGACGGGGAAGACCGCACAGACAAGACGATGGCAATAACCCAGGACATACAGAAGAACACAAGCGGCGACTATCTCGCCCATGGTTTGTATGTGCTCAGGTGTAAGGCTGCCACCCATCATGGTTGCATCAGTGACCAGCACGCATATATCCTGCACAATGGTGACAGCATATCTTCGCCCATACTTTCTACCGACCGTTTTGACGTAGCGTTGTTCGCGAATGACGGGAAATGGGAGACGCTCACAACTCGTCCCGTATATGTAAATGAGCGTGACGCCCTGACCATCGGTTTCTCATCATCCCGCAACGGCGCAACTGCTAACGCCTGGAAACCTTATGGCGAGCAGAAAGGCAGTGGCGACGGGCGTGAGGGTTCGTGGAATGTGACCGACTTCGCTCTGTGTCATATTCCTGTATATCATTGCAAGGTGGATGACTCAGGATGGTCAACCATCTGTCTGCCATACGATGCGAAGCCAACCGAGGGCGTGAAGTTGTATCAGATAGCAGGCCGTCTCGCTACAGGAGCGATATGCCTTGAGGAGATATACGGCATAGAGGCAGGCAAGCCTTGTGTGATATATTCCGACCACGAGGAGGCAGTGATACTCGAAAGTGGCGCAAAGGTTGACAAGCGCGTCAACGGCGAGAATGGTCTTTTAGGCCTGTTCATCACTTCCGCCACAGCACCCAAGAACAGTGTTGTGCTGAGAAACGGCGCTTGGGTAGTGCAGGATTCAGACAATCGTGAAGACCGTGCAAAGATGTCAGATTTCTCAGCTTATATCAAGAGTATTGACAATGTTCCGACAATTGAGTCATGGGATGGTGTAATGTTGCCTATGACTTCCCTCACAGGCATTGACCGTGTGTCATCCGAAGGAGCCATATCCGGCAGTTTGTTCACTGTTGACGGCCGCAGGGTGGCAACCCCGTCATTCCCTGGCATATATATAAAGGTAATTAACGGTAATGCGAAAAAGATTTGTAGATAATAAAGGGTAACATTAAAGGTTTTCTTTTGTCTTCATAAGTTCATCCGTAGATAATTTAATACATTTAGGTTTGTTGTATATTGGTAATAAAATCAGGGTGTAGAGGACAAAAGAAACCTTTTTTATATGTATAGGTCAAGTTTTCCATTGTATTATTTTCGTATTCGGATTATTATTCGTATCTTTGAACCCTCTTTATGGAATAAGCGTAATATGATGCTAAATACGAAACAGAAATGAGCAATAAGAAAATTACAGAGATAGACTTTGTTCGTAGTGTGTTGATGTGCATAGTGATACTTGTGCATATCGTCAGTCTTGGCGAACTGTATCCTTCGGCAAAAACGGCGGCGTTTACTTTCTTCATGCCGGCATTCCTTATCATCACGGGTTATCTTGTGAAT
>JALERP010000034.1 GCA_022764085.1 Prevotella sp. | reverse complement strand
AGATACGTCGCTGATGACGATGACGTAAAGGACGTCATCCAGGAATCTTTGCTAAGCATAATATCTAATATAAACACATTTGAATACCATGGAAAAGGCTCGCTGAGAGCATGGGCAACACGCATAGTCGTCAACCATGCTCTCGGCTTTCTTCGTCAGAAAAAGCGCACGGCATCTCTGTTTGTTGACTGCGATGCTGGTATTGCTGATACGGCCGCCGATTCGCCTCCAGACATTGATGACATCCCCGCGGGAGTGGTGACCGAGATGATAAGACATCTGCCCGAAGGATACAGGATGGTTTTCAACCTTTATGTCATAGAGGGCAGGAGCCACAAGGAGATTTCCCGGATGTTGGGGATAAAGGAAGACACGTCGGCATCTCAGTTGCACCGAGCCAAGGCGATGCTGGCAAAACAAATAACGGAATACAGAAATAAATCAAGGCAAGGGATATGAAAGACAAGTGGGCACAACAGTTTCAAGAGAAGATGGACGGCTACGAGATGGCTGCCCCGGAGATGGAGTGGGCCAATATTGACAAGGCTCTTGCCAAGAACAGACGCCCCCACATGGGCCTTATTTGGGGGAGAAGGATAGCTGTGGCTGCGGCTGTCGGGATGATGGTTATTGGCGGGGCCAGGGTGCTGCTCCAGGGGCTTGAGGCGGGGGGAGAGGATGCCCCGCAGCAAAACTGCGGGGAACGGTGGCTCACTCTGCGACAGGAGAGGACAGCTGGAAAGGAAGGGAGGCTGGCTGGAAAGGAAGGAAGGCTGTTGGCTGTTGCTGATGCGGTAAATGATGTAGAGGAAATGGAAACCGTATGGCACGAGAGGGCTTTCCTATCGAAATCCGGCGGAACGGATAATAAGCTACCGAAATCCGACGGAACGGATAACAAGCTACCGAAATCCGGCGGAACGGACAATAATATTAATAATAAGGATATTAATGGGGAAATCAGAACAAGCCGCAGTGTGGATGGTCAGAAGCGCGGGAGTGAGAATAATAACAAATCCAGAATAGAGAAATATTATAACCCCGGGAGCGAGAAAAACAATAATCGCAGGTATTATCATGGTGGCGAACTTATCGCAGCTGTGTATATGCAGAATACCATGACTACCAATGGGACAATAGGTATGGCAAAACAGATGAATGCCACCACGGTATCCAATACTCCCTATGGTTCGGTAAGTGACGAATTTCGTAGTGGTAGTCTTGATTTCCTCGCCGAAAGCAATCCCAAGGACATACGCTATGATCACAACCGTCCGATAAAGGTGGGAATAAGCGTGAGATATGATATTGACAACAGATGGAGCATATCATCGGGATTGACCTATAGTTATCTGCGTTCCTCTTTTGACTATTCCGAGGGTAAGGCATTCGGTAGCGGAGTGCAGAAACTGCATTATGTGGGTTTGCCTCTTGCCGTAGATTATAACATCATTTCAGCCAAGAAACTGAAGGTTTATCTCAGTGCCGGAGGTGAAGTGCAGAAACTCGTGTGTGGAAAGGCAACTATGGACGGGGTGAACATTCCTGAGGCAGATGCAAATCATGATATAAAAGAGGGAGGAATGCAATGGTCTTTGAATGCCGCTATAGGCGCAGAATATAACTTTGTGGATAACTTCGGTATATACATTGAGCCAGGGGTAAGTCATTACATCGACAACCATAGCAAAGTGGATAATTACTACAAGTATAAACCAACAAATTTCAGTCTTAACGTAGGATTAAGACTGAGCATACGATAAAAAAACAAAAAAGTCGGCGGAATATTTGGTGTTTCCGCCGATTTTCCGTATTTTTGCAAATAAAAACAAGATACGGTATGACAGCAGAAGAAAAGACAAAGATAGAAGAGAGGATTGTGGATGTCCTTAAGACAGTCTATGACCCTGAGATACCTGTGAATATTTACGACCTTGGCCTTATCTACAAGATAGATGTCAAGGATGACAATGACGTGGATATCGACATGACATTCACCGCTCCGTCGTGTCCCGCAGCCGACTTTATCCTCGAGGATGTGCGCCAGAAGGTGGATTCTCTTGAAGGAGTGAAAAATGCAGTGGTTAATCTCGTTTTCGAGCCAACTTGGGACCAGAGTATGATGACTGAAGAGGCGAGAGTGGAACTGGGGTTTGAGTAAATTAAGAGTTAAGAATTAAGAGTTAAGAATTAAGGGTGAAGAACGTATATTTTCTTTCGGATGCCCATTTGGGCTCACTTGCCATCGACCATAGCAGGATGCATGAGCGCAGACTGGTAAGGTTTCTCGACAGTATCAAGACCAAGGCTGCCGCCATATATCTGCTTGGAGACATGTTTGACTTCTGGTATGAATACAAGTATGTGGTGCCCCGTGGCTATACCCGTTTCCTTGGTAAACTCTCGGAACTGTCGGACATGGGTGTGGAGATACACTACTTTACCGGAAACCACGACATATGGGCATACGACTATCTCGAAAAGGAGTGTGGCGTGACGCTTCACAAGCAACCCCTGACCACGGAGATTTACGGAAAGATATTCCTTCTTGCCCATGGAGACGGATTGGGTGACCCCGACAAGAAGTTCAAACTGCTGCGTTTCCTGTTCCATAACAAAGTGTGCCAGTTTCTCTTCTCCGCCATCCATCCCCGATGGAGCATGTGGCTCGGCATGACATGGGCAAAGCACAGCCGCATGAAGCGCAATAACAACGAGGAGCCGCCGTATATGGGCGAACACCGCGAGCATCTCGTGATATATACCAAGGAATACATCAAAACCCATCCCAATGTGGATTACTTCATCTATGGTCATCGTCATGTGGAAATAGACCTCCAACTGTCGAGAAAGTCGAGGATGATGGTTCTGGGCGACTGGATTACGCAGTTCTCATACGTGGTGTATGACGGCGAGCATATTTTTATGAGTGAATACATTGAAGGCGAAAGCCAACCATAACCAATAGCATGCTATATGAACGTAAAGATAGAAGAGTCCTGGAGACAGCACATAGGCAATGAGTTTGAGAAACAGTATTTCATCGATCTCATCAAATTTGTGCGTTATGAATATACCACTACCACATGCTATCCCCCCGGAAAGCTCATCTTCAATGCTTTCAACCTTTGTCCGTTTGACAAGGTGAAGGTGGTCATTATAGGTCAGGATCCATACCATGAGCCAGGACAGGCACATGGTCTGAGTTTCTCGGTATGCGACGGAGTGCCGTTTCCCCCATCGCTGCAGAATATCTTTAAGGAGATAGAACAAGACCTTGGAAGGCCGATACCGATGACCGGAAACCTCACCCGTTGGGCAGAGCAAGGGGTGCTGCTGCTCAATGCCACATTGACCGTAAGGGCGCATCAGGCAGCCAGTCACCAGCGTCGCGGATGGGAGGAATTTACCGACGCCGCCATCAAGGCACTCAATGCTGACCGCGACAATCTCGTGTTCATACTTTGGGGCGGTTATGCCCGCAGCAAGGCACCTCTGATAGACTCCTCGCGCCATCTCATACTGCAGTCGGTGCATCCCTCACCGCTTTCCGCCAATCGTGGCGGATGGTTTGGCAATCACCATTTCTCACGTGCCAATGCCTATTTGACAGAGCACGGAAAAGAACCCATTAACTGGTAATACAAATGATATTAGATATTGACAACGTACTGATTACAACTGACATCTTCACCGAGATGTTCTGTTGCGACCTCGATGCCTGCAAAGGTGAGTGTTGCGTGGAAGGCGATGCCGGAGCTCCCGTCACTCTCGATGAAATAGGGCAGATAGAAGATGCCATAGATGAAGTGTGGGGCGAACTGTCGGCATCGGCACAGAGCGTCATCGACCGTCAGGGAGTGGCATATACCGACAGGGACGGCGACCTGGTGACAAGCATTGTGGGAGGTAAGGACTGCGTGTTTACCTGTCATTCCGACGGATGTTGCTATTGTGCCTTGGAAAAGGCATACCGCGAGGGAAGGATAAAGTTCTGCAAGCCCATAAGCTGTGCCCTATACCCAATCCGCGAGGTGGCGCTGAAAAACGGTTTCACGGGTCTCAACTATCACCGTTGGGATGTATGCAAGGCAGCAGTGAAGAAAGGCCGCGAACTGCAGTTGCCAGTGTATAAGTTCCTGAAAGAACCGCTTATACGTCGTTTCGGAGAGGAATGGTACAAGGCTCTCGAACAGGCGGCAGAAGAACTGAAATAAGAAAAACGTGTTATGGCAAAAAAGAGTAACTGGAATGACGATTATTGGCTTCTTGTGGTGCAGCTTTATCTGCGCAAACCAGTAGGAGTGAAGCCACTTTACAGCAAGGCCTTGATTGACCTTTGCTTGGAGATTCACGTGTCGCCATCAGAGGTGAGGGCAAAGATGAAAGCAGTGGAAAAGCTACAGCTGCCACGGGTTGAAAGACTGTGGCGCACATATAGCGGCAATCCCGCCAAATTGCGCCGTGCCGTGGAACTCTTGCGCCAGATGAAAGGATTCGGAAATGCCAATGAGTTCTTCGAGGGAGTGGCGGTGAACGAGGAGAGTTTCGAGCGTGATTTCCGTCCTCTTGATGAGGACAAGAGTCTTACTCCAATGATGCTTATTCTTATCCTCGACCTTTATTTCCGTCTTTCAGTCCTCACTTTGGTGGCTGAGACCCCAGAGGTTATTGAACTCTCGAAGATGATGAAGGTCAGTGCAAGTAAGACAGCAGAGGTGCTGAATGTCTTCACCTACTGCGACCCCTATCTCAACCGCCAGGACATGATAGTGAGTCCATTGCTCAGACCTTGCAATGAAATATGGTCGAAATATGGCAATTGGAGCCTTGAACAGTTGTCGGATTATGCCGGGCAACTCAAGGAATACTTCAAAAGCTGAAAAAAATCCCCGATTTGTTTTGCACTTAACGCGAATTGTATTAACTTTGCACTCGAAATCTCGGTAACAGGAGTTAATTGGAGATAAGTGGAGTTAAGGGTAGATAAGGGACAAATGTTGAAGCATTATATATAGAACAGAAATGTTGAAGAATGTATTAGAACAGAAAACGGAGCAGAAACAGACGCAGACGGTAAGCCAGCAGCAACTTCTGCAAGCAATGCTGACCGAATTGCCCGTTAACCAGCTCATAGACAGGATTAATTCTGAAATGGACGACAATCCTGCCCTTGAATTGGCTTCTGATGATATTGCCGATACTGACTCCTCATCTTCCGATGACCTGCAGGATGACATGTACAAAGACGATGACTCTTCCGATGATTATGAGACACAGTCAGAGAAAGAAGACCGGCAGACCGCCCTTGATGATGCCCTCAGCGGAATAGGCCGCGATGATGAGGACCTGCCTGTATATCAAGAGAGACAACGGGACTTCGAGTATGGTTCCACACAGTCGTTCTATGACCAGTTAGTGGAACAGATGAATGAGACTGAGCTAACCCCTCTTCAGGCGAAGGTAATGGAATACCTTATAGGCTCACTCGACGATGACGGTTTGCTGCGCAAGTCTTCGGGAGACATAGCCGATGAGCTTGCAATATATAATAATGTGTATGTGTCGGAAGCGGAAATCGACGAGGTGATAGCCAAGTTGCAGCAGTTTGATCCTGCGGGAATAGGGG
Source organism: Prevotella sp. (assembly GCA_022764085.1). Taxonomy (GTDB): domain Bacteria; phylum Bacteroidota; class Bacteroidia; order Bacteroidales; family Bacteroidaceae; genus Prevotella. Next base: position 16,548 of record JALERP010000034.1, on the reverse strand, counting down.
CACGCTCCTTGCAACAGTGCCTGCTCCTACAGATAAGGCAGCGCGCCGTGACCTTGCTCACCCGCCGTATGGAGGCAGTGGTGAAGGACTTCTTCGACGATTTCACCCGCAATCATTGGGAGCGCATACGCTCATCTCTTCAAATGACTAAGGATGAGACCGATGAGGTATATGCCGAGCTGCGCAAGCTCAATCCCAAGCCAGGAGCGTCAATGAACGATGTGGTGGGCAGGAATATGGAGCAGATTACTCCCGACTTCATCGTTGATACCCACGATGACGGTACGGTGACTTTTGTGCTCAACAACGGCGAGGTGCCAGAGCTATGCGTGTCGCGCTCGTTCACAGACATAATACGTGAGTATGAGTCGAAGAAGAATGTAAGTAGCAGTGCGGGTGATGCAGTGCTTTATGCCAAGAGCAAGGTGGATTCAGCCCAAAGGTTTATCAATGCCGTGCAGATGCGCAACCGCACACTGTTGAAGACTATGACAGCCATCATCCACTGGCAACACAAATTCTTCGAGGATGGCGACGAGAGTTCACTCCGCCCAATGAAGCTCAAGGATATATCTGAGAAGACGGGAATTGGCATTTCAACCATATCCCGTGTCAGCAACAGCAAGTATGCGCTCACAAAATGGGGAATATTTCCGTTGCGCCATTTCTTCTCCGAAGGATATGTTACTGACGACGGCGAGGAGAAATCCACCCGCGAGATAAAGGCGGCACTAAAGGACATAGTGGCTGCCGAAGACAAGAGCGACCCATTGTCCGATGAGGCATTATGCCAAATATTGGCGGAGAGGGGTTATCCGATAGCCAGGCGCACGGTGTCGAAATACCGTGAGATGCTGGGAATACCGGTGAAGAGGATGAGGAAAGAGTAAAGAATGAAGAGTAAAGAGTGAAGAATGAAGAGAGCCAATAAAGTAATACTGGGAGCGAGAGTGTTGAGCGCGGTTTTCAATCCCTTTTACCTCCCCACCGTGGGACTCATAGCACTGTTTACGTTCAGTTATTTGAGTCTTCTGCCACTGTCTTACAAGATAGTGGTGCTTGGACTTGTATATATATTCACTATCCTTCTTCCCACGCTTCTCATCAGTCTCTATCGCCATCACCAACGTTGGACTCTTATCGAACTCGGTCAGCGTGAGCGCCGTATGGTTCCATACGTCATTTCTATCCTTAGCTATTTCATCTGTGTGTATATTATGGAGAGTATGCACATACCGCATTTCATGGCAAGCATACTTATAGTGGCACTGATGATTCAGATAATCTGCTCGATAGTCAATGTGTGGTGGAAAATAAGCACCCACACAGCTGCAATAGGCGGAGTGGAAGGTGCTATAGTGGCATTTTCCATAATATTCGGTTTTAATCCGGTTTTTTGGATATGTGTAGCAATCATTGTGGCTGGTATGCTTGGTACGAGCAGGATGATTCTTCGCCAACATTCCCTGTCTCAGGTTGTTGCGGGATTCCTACTCGGTTGCATCGTCGGATTCATGATATTGTTTGTATGATATAATTAATAATTGTAATTTCAATTCAAAAAAATATGACTCCATTAGTAAGCATTATTATGGGCAGTACAAGTGACCTGCCCGTTATGGAAAAGGCTTGTAAGTTTCTGGATGATATGCAGGTGCCGTTTGAGGTGAATGCCCTTTCTGCCCATCGCACTCCAGATGCAGTTGAGAAATTTGCACGTGGCGCACAGCAGCGAGGCATTAAGGTTATAATAGCAGGAGCCGGTATGGCTGCCGCTCTCCCTGGTGTCATCGCCGCTTCCACCACATTGCCAGTCATCGGTGTGCCCATTAAGGGAATGCTCGATGGACTTGACGCCATGCTCAGCATCATACAGATGCCTCCAGGAATCCCCGTAGCCACTGTAGGTGTCAACGGTGCGCAGAATGCCGCCATTCTCGCTGTAGAGATGATGGCTCTATCAGATGCAGCACTCGCTGCCCGTCTTACTGAGTTTAAGTTAGGACTGAAGGAGAAGATAGAGAAGGCCAACCGTGACCTTGCTGAGGTTAAATATATGTTCAAGACGAATTGAAATCTATAGATTCTATGGTGTTTTTTTAACCACAGAGATAAAGAGAAAAGGAGATAAATACTTTTAAAAAAAGAGTAGGTCGCAAGCGACGGAGAACAAAGAGATTCCATCCGACTTATATAATGCGCAGCCCTCTATGGGCTCTAAATGCCTTGGCATTTAATCTCTTTCATAATAGAATACTCTTAATCTCTTAAACTCTGTGGTTAATAAAAAATACTCTCGAAAGTAAAATTCTTAATTAATCAAGATGGATTTATTCAATTATAGTCGTCGCGAGTCATCTGTCAACAACGTGGGTGCCGTACCTATGGGAGGCGACAACCCTATACGAATACAGTCGATGACCACTACTCCCACAACCGACACCGAAGCATCTGTGGCACAGTCAAAGCGGATAATTGAGGCTGGTGGAGAGTACGTGCGTCTTACCACACAGGGAGTACGTGAGGCTGAGAATCTCAAGAATATTAATGCCGCACTGCGTGCCGAAGGGATAATGACCCCGCTTGTTGCCGATGTGCATTTCAATCCTAATGTCGCAGATGTGGCCGCCCTTTATGCCGAGAAGGTGAGGGTGAATCCTGGAAACTATATAGATCCTGCACGCACGTTCAAGCAGATTGATTATACTGATGATGAATACGCTGCCGAGCTAAAGCGACTTGAGGAGCGTTTCGTGCCATTCCTCAATATTTGCCGTGAGAACCATACTGCAGTGCGCATTGGTGTCAATCACGGTTCATTGTCCGATCGTATTATGTCGCGCTATGGCGATACACCCGAGGGTATAGTCGAGAGTTGTATGGAGTTCCTTCGCATCTGCAAGAAGCAGGATTTCAATGATGTTGTCATTTCAATCAAGGCTAGCAACACCGTTGTTATGGTGCGCTCCATGCGATTGTTGGTGAGCGAGATGGACAAGGAGGATATGCACTATCCCCTACACCTCGGAGTGACCGAGGCTGGTGAAGGTGAGGATGGACGCATAAAGAGTGCAGTGGGCATCGGGGCCTTGTTGGCCGACGGTATAGGCGACACCATCCGTGTGTCACTGTCTGAGGAACCAGAGGCTGAGATACCTGTGGCGCGTCATCTCGTTGACTATGTCACACGACGCGCCGGACACATGATGATTCCCGCCGAAGCATCGCCTAAGTTCGACTGGTTACGTCCCGAGCGTCGTGCCACTGACGCTGTCGAGAATATCGGCGACACCAATGTGCCTGTGGTCATAGTGTCAAATTTCTCAGAGAACGCGGAGGTGTCGGTTAATTCCGATCTCACTCCAGACTACATATATGTGGGCGAGAACCTGCCCGAGAATCGTCCAGCCAACCAGAAATACATAGTTGATTTCTCCGTTTGGGACGGCACACCTAACACCTATCCCGTGTTCCCGTACAATGCCATACCATTTTTGTCGAGCTATCCTCTCATCCCCAAGTTCCTCGTCATGCAATATGGCGTTGATGCAGAGGAATACGTCACATGTCTTATGAATCATCCCGAGGTGGTCGTGGTATGTGTCAGTCATCATCAGAACCGACTTGGCGAACAGCGCGCCCTCGTGCATGAGATGATGCGTGCCGGACTTCGCAATCCCGTAGTATTCTGTCAGGCATACCGTCATTCACAGGAGCAGAAAGCCGATTTCCAGCTTGAGGCGGCAGCAGATATGGGCGCCCTGATGTTCGACGGACTGACAGACGGCATCTGGCTCATGAACGATGGCGACCTGTCAGTCAAGGACATTGCCGAGACGTCCTTCGGAATACTTCAGGCAGCCCGCCTGCGTACTACCAAGACCGAATATATCTCATGTCCAGGCTGTGGTCGCACACTTTACGACCTTCGCTCCACTATCGCCCGCATCAAGGAAGCCACCGCTCATCTCAAAGGCTTGAAGATTGGCATTATGGGATGCATCGTTAATGGTCCAGGCGAAATGGCAGATGCCGACTACGGATATGTAGGTGCCGGTCGTGGCAAAATATCACTTTATCGCCGCAAGGAATGTGTGGCAAAGAACATTCCAGAGGAAGAGGCAGTTGAAAGGTTGCTTCAGCTCATTAATGAAGATAATGCGTAACTATAATATACTGACTCCTACGCTTCGAGGCTCGTTCACAGAGCGTCTCGCCGAACTAGAGATGCTCGTGGGCGACTGGCTTGAACTGGAAAAGACAAAAGGTCGCTCGCTCCGTTATACAAAGATATTCTTGAGTGATGCCCAAAACCAGCATCACCAGTTTGTGGAGAGCGACCTTTTCTGCAATATCCTTTCGTCACAACCATATACGGAGGTGGAACAGACTCCAGCCGACGGTTCGAAGGTGATGCTGCTCGTCATGACTTCAGATGCAGATGATGGGGCACTATTCCATAGCTTGCGTCTCACCGACTCCGAGACCCGAGGCCTCAATTCCTATATCCAGACAATAGCCCTCTTTGAGAAGTATATCTCTATTATCCGTGATATGGGTATCGATATGAAGACGCATCTTGTGCGCACATGGATTTATGTTGCCGATATTGATGTCAATTATGCCGGGGTTGTCAAGGCTCGAAATGATATCTTTGCACGGGAGGGACTCACTAAAGATACACATTTCATCGCTTCCACGGGTATTGGAGGCCGCACCGACTGTCGTTCGGCATGCGTTGCGATAGATTTTCTCACTTATCCCCATATACAAGAGTCAGACAAGAAATACCTGCAAGCTCTCGACCATCTTAATCCCACACATGAATATGGAGTGGCATTCGAGCGAGGCACTCGTCTGCAGTTGCCGTCCAACTTGATCTATTATATATCAGGAACGGCAAGTATAGACAACAGAGGAGAAGTGATGTATCTTGGTGACATCAGAAAGCAGACGGCGCGACTGCTTGAGAACATTGGCGCATTGCTTGCCGACGGTGGAGCAACGATGAACGATATCAAGTATTTTATCGTATATCTCCGTGACTTCTCCGACTATGACCTTGTCAATCGTATGATGGAGCAGATTTATCCCTACATTCCCCGTGCAATAGTGCATGCACCCGTATGCCGTCCACAATGGCTTGTAGAGATGGAATGTGTTGCGGATATTAACATTTAATTTTTGGATAATCCCCGGGTATAATGTTTGAATTACTGAATATAATAAATGATTATCTCTGGACTCATATCGTAATCACGCTTTTGGTGTTCTGTGCCCTATATTTCACATTCCGCCTCAAGGGTGTGCAGTTCAGCAGGATTGGCGATATGCTGAGGGTGATAGTGGAGAAGCCGGGTGGCCAGAAGATAGGCTCATTCCATGCTTTTGCCGTGTCACTGTCGAGCCGTGTGGGTACAGGAAACCTTGCAGGAGTGGCTTCTGCCATTTTTGTCGGCGGACCGGGGGCGGTGTTCTGGATGTGGATGATGGCTCTCTTCGGTGCTGCCACAGCTTTTGTCGAGGCCACCCTCGCCCAATTATACAAACGTAGGGGTGAGGACTCTTTTTATGGAGGTCCGGCTTATTATATGCAGCACGGACTGCATCGCAAATGGATGGGAGTTCTGTTTGCAGTACTTATCACCATTACCTTTGGTATGGCAAACCAAATTGTGCAGAGCAATACCCTTTGTGGAGCACTTGCAGACTCGTTTGCCATCGACGCCAAGTGGATAGGTCTCACTATCACCATCGCCACTCTTATCATCATCTTTGGAGGAATACGACGCATCAGTCATTTCGCAAGTATAGTCGTGCCGTTTATGGCAATTGGATATGTCATTATTGCCGTAATTGTCATATTAATGAATATCACTGAGATACCGGCGATGATTGTTCTTATCGTGAAGAGTGCCTTCGGATTGGAACAGGCTGTGGGCGGAGCTTTCGGCATGGCTGTAATGCAGGGAGTGAAGCGCGGACTGTTTAGTAACGAGGCTGGTGAGGGCAGTGCGCCAAATGCCGCTGCCATTGCCCATACGTCGCATCCCGTGAAACAAGGGCTGCTACAGTCGTTAGGCGTGTTTACTGACACTATCGTAGTATGCTCTTGCACTGCGTTCATCATCCTGCTTTCGGGCATTTATGACAGTGGTCGCGACGGTATCATACTTACCAAGTATGCCCTTGAGCATCATATCGGACCTGCAGGTGGATTATTTGTCACGGCAGCCATCTTCCTTTTTGCCTATAGTACTATCATCGCCAACTATTTCTATGGCGAGACAAACATAAGGTTTATCACGCAGAAGATGTCGTATATCAACCTCTTTCGCATCATCACAGGAGCGACGGTAATGGCAGGCGCAATGATGTCGTTGCAAGAGGCATGGAGCATCGTGGATTTGGCAATGGGAGTAATGACGATTGTCAATCTTGTAGCTATCATACAATTATCACCAAAAGCCTTCTTCCTCTTGCGCAATTACATAGCACAAAAGAAAGAAGGCCGTAATCCGGAATTTCATCGTTCGATGATGCCCGAAATAGAGAAGGACATAGAGTGCTGGGAGTAGTTGGGAGGTTATTCCGCTATCAGTCTCACTTCATAGATGTGGGGCGTGATGTCCTTATTGCCCTTGGCTATCTTCAGTGTGACTGTCTCTGCCTTGTCGAGGGCGCTTGCATTGACGGGCAGTTCGATGATTCCGTTGTCGGCTGTTGAGAATGTGCCAACTTCAGTGTCGTTGATTAATATGCGGGCATCGCGGTTGTTTTCGGGACGGAAGGCGATGCGTACGGCACTCACCTTGCGGCCGTTGGTCTTCATGCGATATGAGAACCACTGGCGGGTCTCGCGCCACTGCACTCCTCCGTCGTTGCCGGTGCTGCTCTGTTCCATCTTGACAAAGTGGTCGCTTTCGGGCTGCTGCTCGCCGCAGGTAACCTTGTCGGCAGTGCGTGCCTCAAGTGCCTGGGCTATACTTTCCTGACGTGCCACTTCCTCCTGACGTTTCTCAACCTCCGAGGCTGACAACAATGGCCAATATGCCATATAGCGCGATTCGTGGATGCGATAGAACGGCTCGAGCTTCATTCCCTCGTAGTTTTCGGGACTTACACCGCTTAGAGTGAACTCCAACTTACCGTCTGTCTTGGTTATGTGCGACAGGATGTCATCAGCATTTCCCACAACCACAGGCATGTTCTGCAGCGGAAGGCGTGGTCCCTGGGCTATGTGACCGCCACGGCTCTCATCGGCAAACATTCCGTCCTGACGCTGTGTTCCCATGCGTGATGCAAGGACGATAGGACCATAGAGGAATGAGTAGTTATGCGAGTTGTCGGGCATGTCGATGGCTCTCAGGTGCATGGGCATAGCGAGGCGCACCTTGTCGCCGCTCTTCCACGAACGGTTTATTTTGACATAACCTTCGGAGATATCCACCTTTTCTGCCTTACCGTTAATGGTGAGCGAGAGCTCGCTTGCAATCACCCATTCAGACACGCGAATGTTAAGCGTGAACTTCTTGTTTTTCCCATTTTTTGAGGTGACGATGACGTTTGTAGCCTCCTCATCGGGGAATGATGTTGATTGCTCGATGTTGATGTCGCCCCATTTCAATGTTGAGGGGATGAAAAGGTTGACATACAACTGTTCATCGCCCTTGTGGGCATATATCATCTCGCCATAGCGGGCATGATTCTCCAGACCGCTACCCACACAACACCAGAAGCTCGTCTGGGGTTGAGAATACACTCGATAATGACCTGAGCGCATGGGGGTGAAATATACAAATCCTCCCTGGATTGGGTCTTGTGTAGATAGGATATGATTGAAGAGCGCACGCTCATAGTAGTCCATATATTTCGAGTCTCCAGATGTGGCGTATAGCATTTTCGTTAGTCTCAACATGTTATATGTGTTGCAAGTCTCGGGCCCCTGTTCGCTGGTGCGCATTGGTTCGAAATTATCTGCAGGATGGAAATGCTCGAACACACTGTTGCCGCCAATAGTAATTGAACGGTTGTTGACAACTGTATGCCAGAAGAAGTCGGCAGCCTTGCTCCATTCGTCGTTTCTCTCTAAGTCGGCAATACGTTTGAATCCGATGACCTTTGGAATTTGGGTGTTGGCGTGAATACCCGTGAGTTTGTCCTCATTCTTAAGCAGGGGATTGAGGATGATTTCATGACTGAAACGGTGGGCGAGTTTGAGATAGCGCTTGTTGCCAGTGATGGCTGCTACATCGGCGAATGTCTCGTTGAGTCCGCCATGCTCGCTGCGCAACATGTCTTGCATCTGTGCGTCGGTGAGGTTGGCTGTGGTACTCTCCATCCAGTCGGTGAGTTTCACGAGCATTTCCTTTGCCTCCTCACGATGAGTGACAAGATAGGCATCGCGCAGTCCGGCGTAAATCTTGTGTATATTATACAATGGCACCCAACGGTCGTTGAGTCCGAATGTGGCAGCCCTGACGTTGCCTTGTTCAATTTCTTTCCACATCTTGCGTCCGTCGGGCACGCCGCACAGATAACCGTCGCCGGCAGCGTCCTGACAGCGTTTCAGTTCTGAGAGCATATAGTCAAGACGACGCCCGATTTCCTCGTTGCCTGTGGCGGCATACATGAATGACAGGGCAGATAGATAGTGCCCACCTATATGTCCGTCAAGACCGGTATTCTCCCAGTTGGGATAGTTTTCGGCTTTTGGCTTCAGTCCCGCTCCCTTGAGATAAGGTGCAAGAAGTCGGTCGGGGTTGAGGCCGAGAAGATACTGTATGTCCATATCCTCGGCATGTTTGAAAGCACTGGCGGTCAGTCTTACGTCGGATATGCCAAAATATTCCACCTTGGGTTCTGTCTGTGCCAAGGCGTTTGACGTGTAAAATGCTGTAAGAAGCAATGAGCCGGTAATAAGTCTGATTATTGATTTCATGTCTTTTATTTTGAGTTATTCAGTTAGATATATTGAATTGTGAGCTAATTACATCTTCATCTCCGTGGCGGATAGAATGCGTTGGGGATGTGATTAATGGTGTAATTGGTATTAGGAGTGCCGGTGATGGCGATGATATCGAAGCGTAGGGGGGCGTTGATATGGTAGCACTTTAGGTAAGCGTTGGCGGCAATGGAAACAGACAAAGCCTTCTTGTAGTTAATAGACTCCTCTGGCTCCATAAACACAGCATTACGCCGCGTCCTGACCTCGACAAATGCCACCTCACCGTCCTTGGTGGCAATAATGTCGAGGTCACGATGCCCACAACGCCAGTTGCGGTGTAGAATGGTATATCCCTCTTCTGAGAGATAGTGGGCTGCAATATCCTCACCCCACTTTCCCAATTCATTATGCGCAGCCATAACTTTTGTTTTTCAAATTCTAAGACTCTTTATTCGCTCTCTATGTGCGATTAAAGGCTCTCCAACATACGCTTAATTACTACAGTGGCTGAAATCTCGCGGTTGGCAGCTTCGGGGATGACGAGAGAGTTCTTGCTCTCGATGACATCATCGGTGACGATGAGTCCACGGCGCACGGGTAGGCAGTGCATGAACTTGCCATTGTCGGTAACTGCCATGTGGGCGGCATCAACGGTCCACGACATGTCCTTTGAGATAATCTTACCATAGTCGGCGGGATTGCTCACACCTGGGCAACTCCAGTTCTTGGCATATACAAAGTCAGCTCCTTCAAGGGCTTTCATCTGGTCGTATTCCACAAGGGCGTTACCCACGAATTTCGGGTCAAGCTCATATCCCTCTGGGTGAGTGACAACAAAGTCAACGTCGGCTGCGTTCATCCATTCGGCGAATGAATTGGGAACGGCTTGTGGCAAGGCACGGCAGTGGGGAGCCCATGTTAGGACTACCTTGGGACGTTTCTTCTCATTGGTAGGAACAAAATTCTCCTGGATGGTGATGAGGTCGGCGAAGGCCTGCAATGGATGAACGGTGGCTGACTCCATTGCAAAGACGGGGCGACCGCTATACTTGATAAACTGGTTGATGACTGTTTCGGCATAGTCATACTCGCGGTCGGTGAGACCGGCGAATGAGCGCACGCCGATTAGGTCGCAGTAGCATCCCATCACGGGGATGGCTTCAAGCAGATGCTCGCTCTTGTCGCCGTCCATGATGACACCGCGCTCGGTCTCCAACTTCCATGCACCTGCATTCACGTCGAGCACGATGACGTTCATACCGAGGTTCATTGCCGCCTTTTGGGTAGAAAGGCGTGTGCGCAATGAGTTGTTGAAAAACACCATCATTAGTGTCTTGTTCTTACCGAGGTTCTGATACTTGAACCTGTCTTTCTTTATCTCTTCTGCCTCAAGAAGCGCCTTCTGAAGGTCACCGAGGTCTTGTACGTTCATAAATGTTTTCATATACAAAATTCCTAATTCCTAATTCCTAACTCCTAATTCCTAATTCCTAACTCCTAATTCCTAATTCCTAATTCCTAACTCCTAATTCCTAATCTGCCCTTCTCCTTCAATGAGCCACTTGTATGTGGTGATTTCCTCAAGTCCCATAGGACCGCGAGGACCGAGTTTCTGTGTACTGATACCGATCTCCGCTCCAAGTCCAAACTGTGCTCCGTCGGTGAAACTTGTTGGGGCATTTACATATACACAAGCGGCATCCACCAACTGCTGGAACTTTGTTGCGTTATCCTTGTTGTCGGTGATGATACATTCGCTGTGACCGGAACCATAGGCGGCGATGTGTTCGATAGCCTCGTCGATGGAGTCAACCACCTTTACAGCCATCTTGTAGTCCATGAACTCGGTGCCGAAGTCATCATATACAATTTCCACATTCTTCTTTATCACAGGCTCCAATAAGGCAGGAAGCTCATCAAGTCGTGAACGGTGGATGATGAGGCAGTCGAGAGCGTTGCATACACTGACGCGACGTGTCTTGGCATTGTCGATGATGCGTTTGCCCATTTCGAGGTTGCCGAATTCGTCGAAGTATGCATGAACAACCCCTGCTCCAGTTTCTATCACGGGCACTTTGGCATTATCGCGAACGAAATCAATCAGTTTGCGACCGCCACGAGGAATACATACATCGATATATCCTACGGCATTGAGCATCTCGGCGGTAGCCTCGTGTGTGGCCTCCAAGAGGGTAACGACATCGCGATTTATACCGTTAGCTTCCAAAACTTCGTGGATAATATCCACTTCGGCACGGTTGCTGTAATCTGCATCCTTACCGCCTTTTAGTACACATGCATTGCCGCTCTTGAAGCAGAGCGAGAATACATCGAAGGTCACATTAGGGCGGGCTTCGTATATCATGCCGATGACACCGAACGGCACGCTAACTCGCTTGAGACGTAATCCATTGGGAAGTGTTGATTCCTTTAGGATGTGACCTAAGGGAGATGGCAATTTGCTCACGTTGCGCATATCAGTTGCAATGTCTTCGAGTCGCTTGTCGGTGAGTTGCAGACGGTCGTAGAGTGGATTCTTCGGATCCATCTTGGCGAGGTCCTCGGTATTTGCCCTGAGGATACGCTCTTTGTTGGCAATGATGGCGTCAGCTACAGCGAGAAGAATCTCGTTGCGCTTGTCATCAGCGATTGTCGCCAATAGGCGGCTCGCTGCTTTTGTTCTTTTTAGTGATTCATTCATTTCAATTCCTAATTCCTAATCCCTAATTCCTAATTCAGAAAAACGGTGTGCGGAGTGCTATCCTGTTGGGTGATGAGGTCGATGAGAATGTTCTCACGCTTGCCGTTGGCAATGATGACCTTTATGCCCGACTGCTGCACACGGGTGGCGGTGGTGTATTTGGAATGCATGCCGCCTCGGCCGAAGGCACTCTTCTCTGTCTGGATGTATTCGCTTAGGTCAATGCCGGGGGCAACGGTGGGGATTATTTTCGACTGCGGGTCATCGGGATGACCGGTGAAGATACCATCGATGTTGCTCAACAAGATGAGCATGTCAGCCTGCATCATCTGGGCAATCAGTCCGCTGAGTTCGTCGTTGTCGGTGAACATAAGCTCAGTGACGCTCACGGTGTCGTTCTCGTTGACGATAGGAATCACCCCATTCTCGAGCATTACGGTCATACAAGCCTTCTGATTCTCATACTGCTCTCCAGGAATGAAGTTTTCCTTCATAGTCAGAATCTGTCCGATGTGCAGATGATGCTCACGGAAGAGGTCATAATAAAGACCGATGAGCTTCACCTGGCCGAGAGCCGAGAACAGCTGACGCTGCTCCACCGTGTCGAGGTCGTGATTCACCTTCAGTTCGCGCCTGCCGCAAGCCACAGCACCGGATGATACAAGTATCACCTCATTACCTTGGCTATTCAGCCATGCTATCTGGTCGATGATGGCCGACATGCGCGTTATATCAAGATGACCGTCAGAACGTGTGAGCACATTGCTGCCCACCTTTATCACTATTCTCATTTCTTGTTATCCTTTTCTCTTATCTCCACTCTTCTGATCTTTCCGCTGATGGTCTTTGGCAACTCATCAACAAACTCGATGATTCGTGGATATTTATATGGTGCAGTCACGTGCTTGACGTGATTCTGCAGTTCCTTAATCAAATCATCACCGGCTTTCGCCTTCCAATCTTTGTGGAGGACAACAGTGGCCTTGACCACCATACCTCGGATATCATCGGGCACACCAGTGATGGCACACTCCACTACGGCAGGATGAGTCATAAGGGCACTCTCCACCTCAAACGGACCGATACGATAACCGCTCGACTTGATGACATCGTCGATGCGGCCTTCAAACCAGTAGTAGCCGTCTTCGTCGCGCCATGCCACGTCGCCAGTGTGATATACGTCATCATGCCAAACGCTTTTCGACAGTTCCTCGTCGCGGTAGTATTCCTTGAAAAGTCCGACCGGCTTTCCTTTTTCTGTCCTTACCACTATCTCACCCTTCTCTCCATCCTCACACGGAGTGCCATCGGGCTTTATAAGGTCAATGTCATACTGCGGATTTGGCAATCCCATAGAACCGGGCTTTGGTTTCGTCCAAGGCATAGTGCCGAGAGTCATTGTGGTTTCCGTCTGTCCGAATCCCTCCATAAGTGAAATACCTGTGAGTTCCTTGAACTTGTCGAAGACGGCGGGATTGAGAGCCTCGCCGGCAGTGCAGCAGTAGCGAAGTGACGACAGGTCGTAATTTGAAAAGTCCTCGTGGATGAGGAATCTATATACCGTTGGTGGAGCACAGAACGATGTGATGCGGTATTTCTCAATCTGACGCAGAATCTTGTCGGCAGTGAATTTCTCGTGGTCGAAGACGAACACGGCTGCTCCGGCAAACCATTGTCCGTACATCTTTCCCCATACAGCCTTGCCCCAACCAGTGTCGGCTACAGTAAGATGAATGCTGTCCTCGCTGAGGTTGTGCCAATAAACTCCTGTGGTGAGATGTCCTATTGAATAGAGAAAGTCGTGAGCTACCATCTTTGGCTCGCCACTTGTTCCACTGGTGAAGTACATCAGCATCGTGTCATCATTGTCGTTCTTATCCGAAGGACGCACGAAGGCAGGAGCTTCGTTCCATTCCTTGTGCCAGTCGTGGAAACCCTCCGCCTGCTTAGGTCCGATGCTCACAAGTATCTCAAGAGTGGGACTCTCGGCTTTTGAACCTGCCACTTGTTCCATTATATATTCCTCTCCAGCGCATATTATGGCTTTAACGCTGGCGCGGTTGTTGCGATATACTATGTCGTGAGTGGTTAGCATATGAGTTGCGGGTATAGCCACGGCACCAATCTTGTGCAGTGCAAGCATCGACAACCAGAACTCATAGCGTCGCTTGAGTATCAGCATCACCATGTCTCCACGACCGATGCCGAGGCTCATGAAATAGGCTGCTGCGCGGTCGCTCTGCTCCTTTATGTCCTTGAATGAGAAGCGGATGCACTCGCCCTCGTCGTTTGTCCATAGCAGGGCGAGTTTTTCTGGCTTTTCCTTTGCCCACTCGTCCATAACGTCGTAGGCGAAGTTGAAATGTTCAGGAATGATAAATTCGAGGTTCTTCTCGTAGTCCTCCTGAGAAACGAATGTCGTCTGTTTTAGGAATCTTTCGATCATGGTTTTTGGGTGTTAAAAGATAATTGCGAGGAATTTCACAGGAGCATTGTCGAGGGCGCGCATGCAGTGGGGCTGCGTAGCATCGAAATAGATGCTGTCACCAGGATTGAGCACAAGAGTCTTCTTGCCGATGGTCAGTTCGAGTTTGCCTTCTGTAACGAAGTTGAACTCCTGTCCCTGATGTGAGTTGGCATGCAACGGATGATCGTCCGGTTTTGGTTCCACTGTCACCATAAACGGGTCGGCAGTGCGTCCGCGAAATCCGCTGGCAAGACTTTGATACTTATATTCCTTGCGGCGCTCCACACTCATTCCCTGGCCTTTGCGGGTAAGGAAGTAATGGCTCATGTGTGGTTCTTCGCCAAAGAGAAGTACATCGAGGGCGATGTCATATTTCTTGGAGATTTTCTGCAGATTACTGATTGACAGCTCACCGTCTCCCGCCTCCATTCTCATGTATGTGTCGATGTCTAAATCGCACAATTGCGCAACGTCCTCGGCGGGAATGTCGAGTACGTCGCGCAGTCCACGGAGTCTTTCTCCGATTTGTTTTATTGCATCATGCATATTCTTATATAGTTATTTGGATGATAATCCTGCCTTCAACCCCCTGATGACGGCACTGGTGAATCCGGCGTGCTCCATCTCGTTGAGACCGCGGATGGTGACACCGCTGGGGGTAGTGACTTGGTCAATCATAGCCTCGGGATGCTTACCGGTTGCCTGCAGCAGTTCCACAGCTCCCTTCACCGTCTGCAACACGATGGCCTTGGCATCGTCGGCCTTGAATCCGATTTCCACACCGCCCTCGGAAGCCGCACGCACATAGCGCATGGCGTAGGCAATGCCGCAAGAGGCCAGTGTGGTGCCTGCCGCGAGATGCTTCTCGTCGGTGATGATCACCTCTCCCATACTGCCATACATTTCCTTGATGAGCTGGGTGTTCTCGACGGAGGCATTGGCTGGAACGATGAATGTCATCGAACTGAGAAGGGCGATGGCAATGTTGGGTATGACGAGGAAGAAAGGTATCATGTCCTCTCCGTCCTTCTTCAGCCATTCCTTAATCTGCTCGGATGTCACTCCGGCTGCCACTATCACCAGAATCTGCTTCTTGTAGTTGAGCGACGATTTGATTCCTTCGAGTACGGGTTTTACAAGCCATGGCTTAACCACCACGTTGACGATGTCCGACGACTCGGCGGCTATGTTGTTGTCAGTAGTGATACTGGCACCTGTTTCTGCAAACTGGTCGATTACCTTCTGCGAAGGGTCGGCGATTGTGATGTCGGAGTTCTTTGCGAAATCTCCCTTTAGTAGTCCCTGGGCAATGGCACCGCCCATAGCTCCTGCACCGATAACTGAAACTTTCATTTCCTAAATTGTTAATAATATGTGTTTGAGTCTTTCTACGAATGTGTCAGCCATTTCCTTGCTGAAGCAAAGAGGTGGCAACAGTCGCAGGATATTTGTGGATGCACATCCCGTGAAGATATGGTCGTCGAAGAGAAGTCGTGAGCGCACGTCCTTGTGGGGAATGTCCAGCTCGATACCAATCATGAGTCCGCGTCCGCGTACATCAATAATATGCTTTTCGCTCTTCTGAAGTTCTTGAAGTTTGAAGAGAAGATAATCGCCCACCTCTCGTGCGTTCTCTACGAGATTCTCCTGCTCCATCACGTCGATAACTGCCAAAGCAGCCGTACAAGCGAGATGGTTGCCACCGAAGGTAGTGCCCAACTGTCCGTATTCAGGTTTGAAGTCGGGAGAGATAAGTACTGCTCCCATAGGGAAGCCATTGCCGATGCCTTTGGCGCAGGTGATGATGTCGGGACGGATGCCAAGCCACTGATGAGCGAAGAACTTACCGCTTCGTCCATAGCCGCATTGTATCTCGTCGCAGATAAGGACTGCACCGTATTTCTTGCATAGCTCGTGCAGCGCCTGCGCAAATTCGGGAGTGGCAAGACGAATGCCGCCCACACCCTGAATGCACTCGATGATACAAGCACACACGTCGCCCTTGGCCAATTCCTTCTCCCATGCCTCAATGTCGTTGAGGGGAAGATAGGTGGTATGTCCGTTGGCATTGATGGGAGATATTATCTTGGGATTATTGGTCACCTCCACCGCCAATGACGTGCGTCCGTGGAATGCCTTTTCGGCTGACAGCACACGGGTACGTCCGGTTTTGAAGGATGCCAACTTCAAAGCATTCTCATTAGCCTCAGCACCACTGTTGATGAGGAAGAGCTGGTAGTCGTCACAACCGCTAATCTTTCCGAGACGCTCTGCCAACTGCTGTTGCAGTTTGTTGACAACCGAGTTGGAGTAGAATCCCAACTTGTTCAACTGGCTGGTCATCATCTCTACATAATGGGGATGGCAGTGACCTATGCTTATCACGGCATGTCCGCCATAGATGTCAAGATATTCCTGACCGTTGTCGTCCCA
>JALERP010000100.1 GCA_022764085.1 Prevotella sp. | reverse complement strand
GTCCTTGGCCTTGGTGATATCCTTGTATGTGATAAGACCCACAAGGTGGTTGTCCTTATCCACAACGGGCAGTTTTTCAATCTTGTTTTCCTGAAGTATCTGAGCAGCGGCGATAAGGTCGGTCTGCTGATGTGTTGTCACAAGGTTATCCTTCGACATAATGTCGTCAACTTTCTTGTCGAGATGGCGCTCGAAACGCAAGTCGCGGTTGGTCACAATACCCACGAGATGGTTGTCATCGTCAACCACGGGAATACCGCCAATATGATATTCGGCCATCATGTCGAGAGCGTCCTTCACTGTAGAACCACGGCGAATAGTGACGGGATCGTAGATCATACCGTTCTCGGCACGCTTCACGATAGCCACCTGCCTGGCCTGCTCCTCGATAGTCATATTCTTATGTATAACACCAATACCACCCTCGCGTGCAATGGCAATAGCCATTTGCGACTCGGTGACAGTGTCCATCGCCGCAGTGACGAATGGCACGTTCAGCGGTATGTTACGAGAGAACATGGTTTTCAACTCTACTGTTCTTGGCAGTACCTCAGAATAAGCTGGGATTAACAGGACGTCGTCGAATGTCAGTCCGTCCATTACGATTTTATCTGCAATAAATGATGACATATAGTTGTACTTTTAATTTTATTGCGTGCAAATTTACTGCTTTTTTCTCATATAATAGGTGTATCACCGACAAAATATCCAATTATTAACACGATTTAACCGCCAAAGCCCCATTTTCAACCCAAGTTGCTTCATTATTGCCTTCAAACATATTACTTTTTCCTCTTGGCATATCCATCCAGTCTTATTACAACAGGAAGGAAAAAGTATATGGGTATAACGCTTAGCGTAAGCCCCCCAATTGTTCCCATGGCAAGCGAGAACCAAAACGGCTGTTGGTCATAGCCGTCAATAAGGAATGGTATCATGCCCAATATGGTTGACAACACTGTCAGTATAATAGGCACAATCTTGTGGTTGAATGCACTCACAAAGCTGCGGGCAGTGCGTCCCCTATAGTTGTTATACTGACAAACAATGTATATGCCGGCATTAACAGTAAGACCTGACAACAACACCATTGCCGCAAAACCGCCTGTGCCGAACGGCACTCCTGTAACATAATACGTAAGGAACAGTCCTATTAACGACACTGGTATGAGCATCGTTACGGCAAGCGACTGGAGCAGACTCTCGAAGAGAATGGCGAGAATGAAGAATATAATAACCGCCACTAATCCAATAAGCCAGTATTGCGTACCGTCATCCTCGTATGAACCATATGTCTTGTCAAGACAACAGAAACCTACAGGAAACATGGCATTATACTTGTCGGTTATGCCTTTTACGTAACGGCTTGTATATGTATATGAACCCAAGACGTTGAATGCCACCTGCAACACATATTCCTGATTGTCTCTTGGAATGACATTTTTCGCCTTGCGCTTGGTTATATCCATAAATACCGACGGACGTATGTCTGCCCCATTCACACCAATATAAGAATTTCCCAACTGCCAGAGGTCGAAAGAATTAACAGAGGAAGGATGCACAGTAACATCCATCTGCCTTCCGCCCACATCTATCTTCCCGGCTTCGCGGTCGGAGAGCATACTCTGCATGGTGGAGTGAATGTCCGGTATGCTTACACTGTCTGCAGAAAGCATACTGCGGTCGTACTCCATATAGAACTCGTCTTCCTGATTCTCATGTCCAGGCGTGACGATGGCAATATCCACCACACGCTTGTTGTCGCGCATTTCTTTCGCCATGTCCTCGGCAAAGCGATACAGTCGTTCATAATCGTAACCAGAAATCTCTATGCTGTTTGCACGGTATTGCAGGTTGAGCGAGTTGCTGAACCCTCGTTCACTCACTCCCGAAGTAGCCCAATCAGCCCCGCCTATCGTAATGACTTTTCCTATGACCTGGTTCTCCAAGGAATATGGGAATCCTGAGTTTCTTGCCTCGTCGTTAAACTCAACCACGATAGTGGCTCCTTGCCGGCGAACGGAAGTCTCATAGCGTTTTATCCCGTCGAACTTGGAAAGGAAAGCCTCAACCTTCATTACCTTGTCGTTCAGTTCATGCACACTCCCGCCCAACGGCATCTGAGCACGGATATACAGTTTCATCTCCTCTTCCTTTGGCATAAACGTGTTGGTGTCAAGGGAATAGACAAAAAGTTTGAGAGACCCTGCAAACAGTACTGCGAACACCAACAGCGATGCACAACGAATCCATCGTTTCTGCACCATACATACATATCCAAGATAAAGCCGCTTAAACCATAATGCAAGACGTAAGCGCAAGTTTTTTGATGAAGTCATTCTCTTGCGTCCCACTCCCAACCGAGATACAAGAGCCGGGGTGAAAAACAATGCCACCACCACGGCAACGAGAAGGTTTATCATCACCACAACAGAGAAGTCCCTAAGGTCTCGCCTAAGATAATCGGGCAACCAAAACACAATCACCAAAGCCCCCACCGTAGTGAGCATGGCGGCAAGTATGCCCAAGAAAGCCTTACGGTTACGATAGTAGGCGTAATGGTCGGTCATGACAATGGCGGAGTCGATGATAATGCCCAACGACACCGTTATTCCCGCCAATGAAAACGGATGGAGGCGTATGTCGAACAGATAATAGAACAAGACGGCAGTGAGGATATTGGCAAGCAACGAGACACTTATCACCGCGACATATCTCCATCTGAATCCACCACTTGCCCATACAAACAAGAGCAAAATGAGCAAGGTGAGTGAAGAGCGAATTACCAGCGAGCGGAAATCCTTCATTTGTATCTCTGCCCTGTCGTATGCCAATGAGATGTTCAGGGAATGGGACGACGACCCCATCACTTCCTTTACATCAGAAGCGACATCCACCACATTGGCATCCTTTTCGGAATAAACATTCACGTATATAGTGTTCATGCCGTTCACACGATAGTAGCTGTCGGGCTTTAGTTCACGTATATGGCATGAGGCGAGATTATTGAGATACACTATCTTTCCGTCGATATTCTTCAACGGCATCTGTTCAAACCGTTTTCTCTCCTCTTTCGAAGACAACAGCAATGGTATCGTGACTCTACCTTTGTAGGCAGAAACCTCGCCTATCACATTCTCTCGCCCGGAGAAATTGCGTATGGCATCCACAAGGTCGGAACTGCCGATGCCGTAAACCGCCAATTGCCGCGCGTCGTATTCCACTTCCATATAATGGGTGACATATCCCGTAATGTCGGCATGATGAACGCCTTCCACCCTTTCCACCTTGCCTTTCATCTCCTTCTCGGCAATTTGGCGCATCTGTTCTCCCGACATGTCGGCATTGAGCATGTAGGTGAGTATCAGTTTCACCTCGTTGTCATCCCCCAAGGCAGTATCGACCTCTCCTCCCGACACTGTGGGGTAAGACACTCCCGATGGCAGTTTTTCCCTCATTTGCCGCAATATGGACGCAATCTCAAACTTTATGGCGGAGATGTCGGTCTTGGGTTTCAGTTCCACGGTGACGCGTCCATAACCGAAGTAGCTTACCGACGACACCTTTTCCACTCCACGCACCGAACTCACCGCAGCTTCTATGCGTGATGTAACGTTTTGTTCCACCACCTTAGCCGACGCGTTGTTCCAGTTATATGAAATGGTAAGTGTTCTGCCCCGTTCAGGCCGCGGTTCGTTGCTTATGTCGAGTCGAGTGACAAGCGCCGCGCCAATGACCATCAGGACGCACATCACGAGTAATATGGAGAACGTGTGTTTCATCTTTTTCTATAAATAAGATAAGACATTAGCGGAACGAGGAAGAGGCTCACCATAGTGCCCACTGACATACCAATGATTATTGCGAACGACAACGGATATTGCAGGGCTGAACCCATGTCACCACGATGCAGCAGCGGCACGATGGCCAACACCGTGGTCAGTGATGTCATGACAATAGGTTTCAGTCGCATGTGTCCTGCCGTCATTATTGCCTTGAGCAGATGGAGATTTCCGACGTTGCCGTCTTGCTTATTTCGTCTATACAGCCTGTTTATAGTGTCAACCTTCAGTATCGAGTCGTTGATTATTATTCCGCAAGCCACTATGATGCCAATCATTGACATGATGTTCAGCGATTCGCCACAAACATACAATGCCAACATCACCATCGCCACATCAATGACCACTTCCAAAAGAATAATCATCGGTTGGATGATGCTCTCAAACTGTGCTGCGAGTATGAAATAAAGCAACAGCAACGCCACGGCAAGCACCATAATGAGTTCGCCAATCATTAAGCGTGAGGAGAAATACCCGCCACAGAACGAGGCCTTGACAGGCGTGTCCTCCGTAATCTTTCCTACGTAATCCATCATCTTCTCAGCTTCCCTTTCAGATATTCTGTCGATGTCTATCGCGGAGAACTCCCCGTCTTCATTTGCCGTTAGTAGTTTATAGTCCTCGCTGCGCACTTCCTTTACGAGATATTCCAACGGGATGTCTATTCCCTTGTCGTTGGTGATGGTGTTGCCAAGCAGTGTCGCACTGTCCATTGTGTTGTTACCCACAACCACTGGCACACTCTCGCCACCGCTGTTTATCTCATATATGTTGTTTGCCCCAAGCAGTTCCTTCAAGCGCAGATACAGTTGGCGGTATGTCATACCATAGTATGCCATTTGCTCTGCATCGGTGGAAAATCGGATATATGTTTCGGTAGATACCCTTGGTATGTCTGTCTGCCAGAATCTTTTTTGCAGGGAGTCGGTCACCATCCGTGTCTGCGCCACCTCGGGCCTTCCGCCCTCACGCTTTTGCAGTCGGATTTGTAAGTCAGGTTCGTCAGTAGAGAATATCATGTCGAATATGTTTGCCGCGAGTTCAGCCTCCACCTTTGCCTTGGGATAATGCCTTGCCACATATCCCTTTATTCTTTCGACCGCCTTGTTGCAATCCTCCGGCGAGTCACATTTTATATAGCATACAGCCTCACTGCCCGTGATGTTCTTGGTATGCGAAAGCATAAACTCCTGACCTCCCACCATCGTTGTGCTTGCCTTTACCAACTCCTTGACTTGGTTTAGGGTCTCATTCACTCTCCTGTTGTTTACCTCTGCCACAATCCCCGCATTCCAGTCTATTGTGACAAGTGCGTCATCATGTGGTGTCTCTGGCATACGCTCTTTGGGTATTACAGGCAGTAGCAGTATCACCATCGCAATGCTCCCCGCGAAAATAGCTACCATGGTTTTCGGATGGCGAAGCGTATGGCGCATTCCCTTTTCATACCATCTCACCATCATCACGTTGACTTTCATAGTCCTCGGTCGGCATTGTCGGCATAAGTTGAAATGATATACCGGTATCACCAATGTTGCCACGGCAAGTGAGCAGAACAGCGCAATGCTTATTCCCATAGCCTGGTCATAGAACAGTGCCCCTGCGGTTCCGCTGAGGAATATAAGCGGTACGAATACCGAGCAGGTGGTCAACACCGAAGACAGCATGGGCATTGCCACCTCCCTCACCGCTTGTCTTACGTTATGTTCATTGCAAGAGTCTTTCTGCAAAATGTTGTCTATCACTATAATGGCGTTATCCACTATCATTCCCACGCCGAGAATCAGTCCCGATAGGGATATTATGTTAAGTGATATGTCCAAAAGATAAAAGCATAGCAATGTGAGTATAAGCGACAATGGTATGGATATGGCAACAAGCAGTGGAAGCCTTCTTCCACCTATGAACATAAACAGCACCATGCTTGCCATGATGATTCCGAGCACGAGGTTCCATCCCAAGTTATTCATACTGTACGACAGAAGCTGCGTCTGGTCGCGGGTCACTGCGAAATGTAGCTCAGGATAGTCACTTGTGAGTTGTGCCATCAGCGTATCCACGCTTTGCTGAAGGTCGCTCATCTGTGCGTCACTCTGTTTTATCACTGCCATCGTTATGGCATTCTTCCCGTCAGACTCAACGATACCCTTGCGCACGGCAGCCGTTTCCTCCACCTTGCAGATGTCTTTCAGTTGCAACAGTCGTCCGTTGTGTCTGATATATATGTTTTCTATGTCATGCACAGAGAGTATCTGCGAGTCGAAGTGGATGTTGTATCTGTATATGCCGTCCCTCACGCTCAGTGTCTCAAGAACGATATTGTTGTCGCTGATAGCCTTCTCTATGTCGGCATTTGTTATACCTGTCGCTGTAGCCCTTGCGGCATCGGGCAGTATGGAGATCTGTGCCTTGGTAAGTCCGCTGTAGTCAACCATCGCCACTTGTGGCAACTGCTCCAACCGCTTGCTAATCACGTTGCTCACCAACCGGGATGTTTGCTCAGGCTTGCCGCCGGTCACATCGACGTAAAAGGCGGGAATGTCGAGTGCGCCTATCTTCATTACCTTCGGGCGTTCCATTCCCTTAGGCATGAACCCCATGGCACGGTCGATTTTCTCGTTCACCTCTATAAACAACAGACTCATGTCACTGCCCGGACTGAATGTGAGAGTTATTATTCCCGCATCAGTGCGTGATGACGACTCTATGTCCTTCAGTCCTGCCACCTGCGACAGTTGTCGGCGCATGGGTGCCACCATGCTCTGCTCTATCTCACGGGCAGAACTGCCCTGAGCTGACATCTGCACCACTATCCGCGGCACATCAACATCAGGCATTAGCGACACCGGTATGCGCCCGAGGGCAAGCACACCTAGAGTGGCGATGGCAATGAGCGTCATCGTCACGGCAATAGGTCGGTGGATAATATTTCGTAGCATAACTGCAATTCATTATTTAACTTTCACTTCCGTGTCATCCGCAAGATTGAGATTTCCCGAGGTGATTGCAATGTCCCCCTCTTTAACTGTGGTGTTCTTCCGCTCGCATCCCGTAATGGCAAAGCTCGTGAGATTACTGTAGAGTATATCCACGTATGTCCATACCGCGCGGTGGGTTTCACGGTTATATACGAACACCACGTTATATCCGTCACGCTCCACCACAGCCTCCTTCGGCACCACGAACATTCCGCTTACAGAGTTCTCTATTATCACCCTTACGTTCATTCCGTCCAACAGTCTGCTGGATGTGTTTTTCACCCGAGCCTTGACCGACACCAGTCCCTTGTCATCCACCGATGGATTTATTTCCATCACAGCACCGGTTAACGACAGTTCATTATCAACAAAAGGCGACACCTTTACCACTGTACCCATACGGACAGAAACAAGCTCCGCCTCCAGTATCTTGAACTCCACGTCAAAGAAAGAGTCATCTATCAGCGTACAGAACTTGTCACCACGTTGGTGAGGCCTTGCCACGAGGTCGGCAATACGTCCGCTGAAAGGAGCTTTCAACGTACAGTCGTGCAGTGCCTGTTCGGCGGAACGCAGTGCAAACCGTGCCGAGTAATACCCTGATGTCACCTCCACCCTTTTCAACACGTCAGCCGGCACGTTGTCTGTGTTTCCATCATATCCCAGTCCTATAAGTTTGTCCTGCAGTTCTACCCTGGCTTTTTCGAGGTCGTGCTTGGCTTTCTCGAGTGCATCCTTTCTTTCACGGGTGTCGGCAACAGCCAATGTCGTTCCCTCAGCCACAAGTTGTCCGTTCCTCACGTTCACGCTTTGCAGTATCTCCCCTGCCTTCGGGCACATGAGTTCCGCCCTACGCATAGCCCTCAGCTTTCCGTTGCACAGCACCTGCTTTTGGAATGTCTGTTGGCGTAGCACCATAGTATCCACCTCCACGACAGCCTCCTCCCTCTCCTGATTACTCACCTCGTCCTTCCCGTCAGCCCCGTCACCTTTGGCAAAAGAATAAACGATATAAGCCAAACTTGCAATAACAGCAAGTACAATTACTGAAATAATAACTTTCTTTTTGAACATCTTCTTTAACATCCTTAACTTCTTTAACTTTCCTTACTCGAAAACATTGACAATATCACAGTTTCTCTCCCAGTCATACAGAGTTTCTTTCTGTATAAGATAGTAGTTGCTCCAGTATGACTTAAGCAGACTTATGTATTGCGACCTTGCGGCTTCCGCCTCCTGCTGTGCCGTGTTCAAGTCAGTCACGCTTACGGCACCCGTCTCAAATCTCCTTTTCGTGATGTCATATCTCTCGTCGGCAATGTCGAGTGCCCTGAGCGCGTTTCGGCATTGCGACGCCTGGGCGTTATACTGCATGACACACATCCTCAGCGACTGTAGGTAAGTCTCGTGCGACTGCTCCACCCTGACCTTTGCGGCTTCCAGGTCAGCCTCCGCCATTTTCACCCTTCCCTTGCTCACCCCCCAGTCGAATATGGGCAACGACACCGAGAGACCTATTATTTCATTGTCCTTGAGTCCGCTATATGCTCCTTTAAGAGTCTCCGCAGTCCTGTTGAATCCTATTTCGCTGCTCAGCTGCATCTGCAGTCCCTTGTTAGCCTTTGCCTGTGCAAGTGACTTCCGGGCTTCCAGTATGCTGATTTGCTGCTGCATATTGTGGCTGGAATTATCCAATGCCCTTTCCACCACATCATTCACCGCTATTGCCTTGTCGCTTATGGTATATGGCGGCAGAAGTTCTATATCCTTGTAGTCGGCCATACGCAGATAGGAGAACAGGCTGAACTTGCAGTTGTCGAGATTCAGAAGGTTGTTTGCCACTTCCACGTCAGCATTCAGCACCGACAGTTCGAGTTGCAGTATCTCACTTTTTGTCACAGTTCCAAGTTCATGCCGCTTCTTTGCTATTTCATATAGATACTCACGGTCTTTCTTGTTAGCCACGCTCTGCTTATACACCGACTGTGCCGACAGCACGTTGAAGAACAAGTTCACCACCTGAATCCCCACATTCTCCATAGCCTCAAGGTATGCCCTCTTAGCCTGTTCATATTTCAGGGGTTCGGTCTTCTGTTGCCATTTCAAACTGTTGAAAGCCCTCAGCGGTTGGGTGTAGCTCAATCTAATGGGGCGACTGTTGTATGTAGTCTTGTCATAACTGTATTGGTCGAGTTTATACAGGTATGACTGCACCGACAGCTTACCTCCGAGAGCCACGATGTTCTGGTCGATAGACAACGATACGCTGTTGCTCATCGAGTTGTTCTCAACGTAAGATATTCTGCCGTCGTCAAAGTTACGTGTCTCAACCATCGAGCGGTCGAACTGGAGCAGGTTGCCATAGATATTGACCGAAGGCAACAACTCCGCCTTAAACGAGCGATAGCTCCAATACTGGCTCATATAGTTGAGCCGTGCCACCATAGCGTCATACGACCTCTCTCGTGCCATAGCTATAGCGGATGGCAGGGAGAGCGTGTTTTGCCCGAAGGCACATAGAGCCACGCCCCATACTATTATGATAAAAAAGCACTTATTCATTTTTTTCTTCTATTATATGTTTTGCCTCTTTCTTCATTTCTATCGTCGCAGGCGACTTAACCTTTTCTTGGAAATTGAGTATTCTTGTTGCCATCGCGTGAAGGGCATTCTGCGCGCTCTCCAACCCTAACACACCCTTGTGGTTATTGTTCCTATAATACCCTTCTTCTATGCTGATAGTGTCACCGGGGAGAGCCACGCATCTTTTCGCATATACATTATTGATTATGAAATTTATCCTCCCTTCATGATGCGGAA
>JALERP010000074.1 GCA_022764085.1 Prevotella sp. | reverse complement strand
ATTGCTATGACCCACATATAAGTCATTACCGGCATAATATGTTAGGTCATTTTTCTGATATGACTTATAACTGTTGTATGAGCCACACCAGAACGAACCCGTGATGTCGAGCCCACCCACACGGTAGTTGAGGTCGAGGTTATTGCTGATAGCCGGACCATACTGATATTGAGTGCCAAGATTCTCCCTGAAACTGAATCCCTCGCCCTGGGCCTTCTTCAACTGAATCCTCACCACAGCCTTCACGCTTGCGGCATAGCGGGCACCTGGGTTCTGCACCACATCCACACTCTTAATCTGCTCCGAAGAGATGCGGGTGAGTTCCTTCATGTCCTGCACCTTTCTTCCATTGATATACACCTCGGCACCTCCACGTCCGAACACCTCCACTCCTCCGTCCTTGTCGGCCTTGAGCTGTGGTATGCGGTTGAGCACGTCGGTAGCCTTACCAGCCTTCTCGAGGATAGTGCCGTTGACAATAGTGCGCATGGCGTCGCCCTTCACCCTCTGCTTGGGCAAACTGCTTTTCACTGTCACCTCGTTAAGAGTGAAAGTGGTGTCGTTGAAGTTGGTCAACTTTTTTTCTGTCTGTGCATCTGCTGCCTGTGTGGTAATCATCATTGCGGCAGCCAAAATCATAATTGCTTTCATATTCTTTTCATCTTAAATGTTAATTCAAAAATATATTTCTACAAATGCGATATTCATTTTGTTTTTGTCCTTTAGACGCTAAAAACATACGATTAGCTGCAAAATATAGACAAAAATGTGATGAAAAGACTGAAAATGTGATGAAAAGACTGAATATGGGACGAATGGCGGGTCAGCCGCGGTTACTGACCCTTACTATGCACACGCTCACCTCATAGAGCAGCCACATGGGAAGGGAAACCATCAGGAGGGTGAAGATGTCGGAGGTGGGAGTGATTATTGCCGCCACAATGAGGATGACCACTATGGCATGGCGGCGATAGCGGTTCATAAACGAGGCGGTGAGCAAGCCCATGCGTGCCATAAGCCATGCCACTACGGGCATCTCGAACACTATGCCCATCGAGATGCTCATAAGCGTGAGCGTGCTCATATATGACTGAAGGGAAATCATGTTCACCACATCCTCACTCACCTGATAGGTGCCAAGGAAACGGAAGGTGAGGGGGAAAATAAGATAATAACTTATCAAAACTCCAAGCATGAACATGACATATCCGCCCACAACTATGGGCAGGGCAAACCGCCTCTCGTTGGCATAGAGAGCCGGCGACACAAAACGGAACAACTGATAAAGAGTATAAGGCGACGCACAGAGCACACCGGCACAAAGGGCTGTCTTCATGTGGATGACAAACTGCTCGGCAAGTCCTGTGTTAATCAATTGGATTACTGGATTGTCGGGAGCATCGCCACCGAAGAATCCACTCACCCGCGCAAGAAGACGATAAGTGACGAAGTCGGGATTGCGCGGAGCGAGCACCACGGCAAAGAGCTCTTCCTTGAACAGGAAGGCCACAATGCCGCACACGACGGTGACGAGGATAATCCGTATGATTATCGTGCGCAACACGTCGAGATGATCCCAAAAGCTCAGTCCCTCGTCCTTGCTCATTTCTTCTCTTCTTCAGAAGTGTCCTTGGTGTCCTTCACGTCCTTCTCGATGTCGTTCATTCCTTCCTTGAACGAGCGTACACCCTTGCCCAAACCCTTCATGAGCTCGGGAATCTTCTTGCCGCCAAAGAACAGCAGCACCACCAACGCGATAAGCAGCACTTCCTGCATGCCTATTCCGCCTATAAACAATGTTGTCATATTGTATATGTTTTATTTATTATGTATGGCTAATTGACTGTCGAAGTCGCTCCACGTATGCGTCAATACGGTGAAGTTCCTTTGGGATATTTATCCGCTGAGGGCAATGCGACACGCACTTGCCGCAACCTATGCAGTGGTTTGCCTGACGCAAGCGGGGCACACTCTTGTCATAGCCAGCAAGAAACTCCCGCCTTGCCTTGTGGTAGTTCTCGTTCTGCGCTCCCACGGGCATGCGGTCTTCATTCAGGCACTTGTTATAATATAATAATGTGGCGGGAATGTCGATACCGTATGGACATGGCATGCAATACTTGCAGTCGTTGCAGGGAATATTGCCAAACTGTATCATTATATTCGCAGCTTCCTCAAGGAACGCAAGCTCGTCGTTGCTGAGCGGTTTCAGCGGAGAGTAGGTTCGGATATTGTCCTGCAGGTGTTCCATGCGAGTCATACCGCTGAGTACGGTGAGCACCCCCGGCATTGTACCCGCAAAGCGGAAAGCCCACGAGGCCACGCTCTTCTCCGGTTCGCGCTGCATGAGATAGGCTGCCACCTTGCCTGGCACCTTCGACAGACGACCTCCCAATAGCGGCTCCATCACCACTGCGGGGATATTGCGCTTGGCAAGTTCGGCATACAGATATTCGGCATCGGTATTCACGGGATTGGTGCTCTTGGCATGTCGCCAGTCGAGATAGTTGAGTTGTATCTGCACAAAGTCCCACTTATACTCGTCGTGCTTCGAGAGCAGATAGTCGAACACTCGGATGTCTCCGTGATACGAGAATCCAAGGTTGCGTATTCTTCCAGCCTTGCGCTCGGCGAGCAGGAAGTCGAGTATGCCGTTATCCACATATCGCTCGGCATATTCGGCCATGGCATCCCTACCTCCTCCAACTGCATGCAACAGCATATAGTCGATGTAATCCACCTGCAGTTCCTTCAGCGAGTTGCGATACATCGCTATGGATGCTTCGCGACTGCGTGTGTCGGGAGCGAAGTTGGACAGTTTGGTGGCAATGAAATACTTATCGCGTGGATGGCGACTGAGTGCGATGCCCGTGGAACGCTCTGACAGTCCCTGGCAATATGCAGGCGACGTGTCGAAATAGTTCACTCCATGCTCAAGGGCATAGTCAACCAGTCGGTTCACCTCCTCCTGGTCTATTTCCTCATTCACCTCCTCGTTTTC
>JALERP010000180.1 GCA_022764085.1 Prevotella sp. | reverse complement strand
TTGATATTGGCTGATGTGCCAAGGTCGTATCTTGAAAGAACCTCACGCGACGAGAAGTTTTTCTCGCCATTGGCTATGGCTTGCAGAAAAGCGATTTGTTTGGCAGTGAGATTGTCAATGATATTGCTGAACAACAAACTGAGCTGGTTGACAAGCGACTCAAATGCCGACTCTACAATAGCAGCATTGCACGTTTCCGAGGTATGCAACCATGACAACTGTGCGAGTTGCTGGACATAATATGGATGACATTCCACCAGTTTGGCAATGAGCGATGCATCATCGCGCGAGATATGTTTTCCCGTTTCATCGAATCGTCGGGTTATGTATTTCACCCATTCCTCACGGCTGATTTTGTCTAAAAACATCATGTCGCCAAATTTATAAAACGGCATCTCATAGTTGCTGAATATATCGAGAAGCATGTGACGCTTACTGCCAAACATACAGTAACCCACCCTGTTGTGCATCTGCCAGTGTGAGCGCAGTTTTCGTTGAAATCCCAAAGGGTCATCATAAACATTTACATTCTGGAATTCATCTATACAAATTATGAACTTCTTTCCCTTTTCCTCCGCTATCTTTTGAGGAAGGTCGAGAATCTCATCAAACGAGTATTGTTTATCCTTGAAATCAATCCCAAATGCCAATTCATATTTCATACTACTGTCGCTGAGTGACAACTTTGGTCCAAAGGTACCAACATATTTCTTTGCGGCAAGTATAAACTCGTCCATCTTCGTGAATGAGGCAGTCAGAATCGCATTCACGTATGTTTGATAAAACTGTGCTTCGGTGCGGCAGTTGAATATGTCAACCTTGCATATAAGAAAATCCTTGTCCTGCTTGATCTCCTCAAGAACATGACAAACCAATGATGTCTTTCCCCACCTGCGCGGAGAAATTATTGTAGTATTGACAAGTCCAAGAAGATTGTTCCTCAATTTCTTGGAATCCTCCTCGCGATCGGTGAAATTCATACCGTCAGCTATCTTTCCATATACAAAAGGTATATCCATATTATTCTTTATTATAATTACACTGCAAATATAACAAATCTATTTGAAACAAAATGATTTCAAATCAATTGATTTCGTTGATTTGATTATATTTAACCTTAACAACATCTAATATTAAGAAAATTAAACACCATTAACAGTCAATAAGGTCAGTAAACCGAATAGTTACTCAGACCACTACATAGGGATTGTCGTTTAATTCTTTCAGTCGTGGACGCATAGAGGTCAGCTTGGTCTCTTTCAGCTCTGCCAGACGCTCCGCCAGGTGGACTGCGTTCGCTGTGTGGATGCCGAAGAAGGAACATCAGAGCAACCTTACCCTCCGGGGAGAAGCCGTTTCATACGTCCAAGCTCGCTGTTTTCAAACGTAACTCTAAATAAATCATAAAAATCGAACCCTTCGAACGGAATTCGCTTGCTTATCTTGATATGTTATCCTGAAACAATCTTAATACCTTAAAGAAACAATTCTAAATAACAAAAAATTCATATACTGTACTTGTACCTTCCGCATCTGAGAACAACGGCAATCCTATCTTCATCAGATAGTCACCCGAATATCTCCTTGGCTCGGTTTTGGCACCGGGCATAAGGTTTATCTCCTTCACCTCGTAAGTGGCTGTTGGGTCAAGACCACGAAGGCATACATTGGCAGAATGCTCCTTATATCGTGGATGAAGGTTATAGGCGAACACCACGGCATGACGCTTGTCCTTGGATACATAGTTCACTGCGGCATGATTGCCTTTGTATGGAGATACAAGCTTATATTGGTCACCATCAAGGATGACAGGCTTCAGACGCCGATAGTTGGCTACAGCCTCTCGGCAGAACTGCATTTCGTCGGAGGACAGCGACTTGAGGTCGATGTCGAAACCTAACTTGCACATGCTTGCCACATCCACCCTGAACTTCACACTCGCCTTCTTGTTCCAGTTGGTGACATGCGATGCCATTGCCTTAACGGGGAAGAAATCCGACATGCTCCACTGTATGTAAAGACGCTCGTAGGGGTCGGTGTCATCAGAACACCAGAACTCGGTGAAATACTTCAGCGCCTCGTAGTCACACCTTCCGCCACCTCCTGCGCAGAGCATCATCGGCAGCGAAGGATATTTCTCCGACACACGTCTCATCACATTATACACACCACGCACATGGTCGATATACAGATTACACTGCTTCTGCTTGAGATATGCCGAATGGATGTTGGTTATCGGACTGTTACAATCCCATTTCAGATAGGCAATGTCGGGATTTTCAGTCATTATGTCGTCAACGACACTGAACACGAAGTCCTGCACCTTGGGATTGCTGAGGTCGAGCACCAACTGATTGCGATAGTAATAAGTGTCGCGACCAGGAAGGGTGATAGCCCAGTCGGGGTGCTTTTTGTAAAGTTCACTCTCGGGATTCACCATCTCGGGTTCCACCCAAAGACCAAACTTAACCCCTGCTTTTGTTGCCATGCGAGTGAGCGAGGAAATGCCATTGGGCAATTTTGTGCGGTTGGGTTGCCAGTCGCCAAGCCCTGCATCGTCGTTGTTACGTGGATGGGCATTGCCAAACCATCCGTCGTCGAGCAGAAACATATCCACTCCCAACTGCTTTGCCTCGTCCATGAGATGTCCCAATTTCTCCTCATCGAAGTCGAAAGCCGTATTCTCCCAGTTATTGAGAAGAGTGAGACGATCGCCCATGCCATCCTTCAGCTGATAGCGACGTGCCCAATCGTGAAGACTCCTCTTTGCCGGCTCAGTGCCGTTGTAGCTGAGTGTGAACACAAACTCGGGAGTGGTGAACACCTCGCCGCTCTTCAACTGATAGTTGGAGGCATAAGGATTGATGGCAGGAATGAGACGTAACACACCCACATTATCCACTTCGAAAGTACAGGAGAAATTGCCTGTCCAACCGATGGAACCGAGCATAGTCTTGCCTGAGTTGGCAGAAGCCTCTACGTCGAAAGCCAACTGAAAGAAGGGATGGCTCTGCATGGCAGCACGTGAACCGAGTTTGGTGTCAATCACCTTCTTGCCAAACTGCAGTTCCTGTGTGGCAGGATATGCCTCGCGTGCCCAGTCACCGTGGTAGTTGGTGAGGAAATACCTTTCCGCCTGGAGATAGAGCATGGCACTGGCATATCGCCAGAGAGAGATGGCACCACGCTCCTTATGGCAGATTTCACTCCAGGTCTTTATAACGTTCTCTTTGTCATAGGCTACGTAATGTAACTTCACCTCTACTGGATATAGTTTGTCGTGGAGAGTAATAACAGTCTCAGTGCCACCTTCCACCCTGTTCACACTGTGCTCCTTGTAGTGGAGATATGTTGTTTGGTTGCCATCGGCATGAGTGATGGCAAGTGCAGGTTCAAAAAAATCCTCACCTCCCGAGGCTGCATACGCCTCATGTCCACGCTTGCAGATACTGCCGTCAGAACCGGCATACACTGCCCAGTCGAGCAACTCTGCATCGGCGGCATTGGCAAGTTTCTCTCCGAAATACACTTGATAGAGTCGTCCCTGGGGATTAACCTTGAGGAAGAGATCCGTCTGCGATGTGGATATGCGTATGGTCTGTGCCTGTGGGGCAATCGTGGCAACAAGTGCCACGACTGCCGTCAAAAATAATCTTATTGTTGTCATAATACCATGTTTAAATTAAAAGATATACGCTTTGGCCCCTTCCACCTTGGCATTGCCGTCGAGGGTGTAGAAGCGCACTCGGTCGTAGGGCTTGGTGGGGAACACGAGGTTGGTCATCGCTATGCGCCCGCCGTCAACGAAGAGTTCCACCGAACTTTTGTCAACGAAGATGTCGAAGTGGCGCTTGTTGCCCTCGCAAAGGCTGAGCGGTGCCCAGGTGCCCAAGGCGAAATCGTTGACATAGTTGACTGAGTTCTTCTGGCGCATTGTCATAGGATCGTTCTTGCGAACCGTAAACTCATAGTTGTTCTCAATGGCGTGGGGAGCTGAGCGCTTGCCGAAACCGGTCACACCGCTTTCGGTGCGGTCCATCACAACTCTCTGCTTATCGAGGTCGAGATAGATGAGTGTACGCTCACCCTTGTCGTTCGCCAATTCTATACCCACGGTCTTGGCAGTGGCGGCAGTGATGTCGGCTTCCACTTCAAAGGCACCTTCGCCGCCCAACGTCTTCATCTCACCCTTGCCGTTGAGCTGAAAATCGCCTATTTCAATGGTCTGCTTACGCAGTACCTTCATTTCCTCAACGGCATTTGCCGAGAGATAGTACTCGCCATCCTTCTCATACATACGCAACTCGCGGGGCAAGGCGTTGCAGCTGCGGAACTGCTGTGTAGGAGTGAGGTTGGCATACTGCCA
>JALERP010000124.1 GCA_022764085.1 Prevotella sp. | reverse complement strand
AGCACTGTGACGGCTGTAGGAAAGATAAAGGAGTAAAACAATGAAAAAAGCATTCAGAAAAATTCACTTGTGGTTATCGGTGCCTACGGGCATCATCATCACATTGGTGTGCTTCTCGGGAGCTATGCTCGTATTCGAGAAAGAGATTACGGAGGCTATAAAGCCTGAACTGTATTTCGTGAAAGAAGCAAAGGGAGAACCTATCCCTATGCAAGAACTGATGGAGAAGGTGGAAGAGACACTGCCCGATTCTGTCAGCATCTCGGGCGTTACTGTCTTTGCCGACAGCACACGCACTTATCAGGTGAGTCTCACCAAGCCCCGTCGCGCCTCCATATATGTCAACCAATACACCGGAGAGGTGACCGGACGTTCGGAGCGTCTGCCATTCTTCAATACCATGTTCCGTCTGCACCGCTGGCTTATGGGGTCATCGTCGGGAGTGGGTAAACTGCTCACAGGTATATGCACCCTCGTACTCGTGTTCATCCTTATCACAGGAATACTGATGTGGCTCAACAACCGCAAAAAACCGTTGAAGGCAAGTCTTGCCATCCACGTGACAAAAGGTTGGGGACGATTCTGGCACGACCTCCACGTGGCAGGAGGAATATATACCACAATATTCCTGCTGGCCATGGCACTTACGGGATTGACATGGTCGTTCTCATGGTATCGCAATGGTTTCTATGCCTGCTTCGGCGTTGAGTCGTCGGAAAAAGGCGGAACACATGGGGAAGGCGGAAATTCTCGTGGTGAAGGAAGAGGTTCTCATGCTGAAGGAAGGGGTTCTCATGCTGAAGGAAGAGGTTCTCATGCTGAAGGAAGAGGTTTTCATGGAGGTAAACGTGGTGAAGGACGTGGTGAAGTTCGTGGCGGAGAATTCTATCACGAAGGCGGCTATCACGAAGGCGGCTTTCACGAAGGCGGTTATGGATTCCATCGTCGCTCACCCTATCGTCATTGGGACGATGTGTTGAATGAAGTGGCCAAAAAGAATCCTGGTTATCGCCAAATAACCCTTAAGTCCGAAGTGGCGGAAGTAGTACCCGAGGGACGTCTGAGCATGAGAGCCACCGACAAGTACTCGTATGACAGAAGAAGCGGTGAGATAACCGACGTGCAATTGTATTCTGCAGGAAATAAAGACACCAAGGTGAGAAGTGGCGTGTATATGGTGCACACCGGCAGTTGGGGAGGCATAATCACCCGAATACTCAACTTCCTTGCCGCCTTTATAGGTGCCACGTTGCCCCTCACCGGCTATTGGCTATGGTTCAGGCGCAAGCGTGCGGCCATAGCTCATCGCCAATAGGTGGTTATGACATCAGAATGATATCATGCTGCTTTTTCATTTTGTAATGATCTCTTTGCCCTCGTAGCAGTGATACTCCGGGGGCTTTATTTTTCCTTAGTTGGGGAAATATTATTGCTAACTTGGGATATGTTTTTATATGTTTGTGGCAGAGCCACCCACGCTAATAAGCCTGTTTCAGTTCTTAATTATAAACAAAAAAGTCGCAAAAGGCTGACATACAACCGATTGCGACTTTATTGTTGCGGAGGCAGGACTCGAACATGCGACCTCCAGGTTATGAGCCTGGCGAGCTACCAACTGCTCCACTCCGCGGTGTTATTTCTCATTTGCGGGTGCAAAGGTACGACAAAAAATCGAAACTACCAAATTTTTAATCGACTTTTTTATCATAATAAGCGTTTTTAGCTAAAAAACACTTCTTTTAGGAGTTTTTTATCCATTTTTCTTGCTTAATTGGGATAAAATCACTATATTTGCACACGATTATACGAATGTGCAATTAAATTACAACAGAGAGGATACAAATATGTCAATATCCAAAACAAGACAGAAATTGGTTGATGTAGCCCGTCAGCTCTTCGCAAAGAACGGGTTAGAGAACACGACAATGAACGACATTGCCGTGCAGTCGGGTAAGGGACGTAGGACACTCTATACCTATTTTAAAAGTAAGGAGGAGGTGTACCATGCTGTCATAGCCTCAGAACTGGAACTGCTCTCTGACAAGATGGACGAGGTGGCAGCTCGCAAGATACGTCCGCAGGATAAGATTATCGAGCTAATATATACTCACCTCAGCATGATTAAAGAAGTCGTAGTGCGCAATGGTAACTTGCGTGCCGAGTTTTTCCGCAATATCTGGATGGTGGAGAAAGTGAGAAAGAATTTTGACGAGGACGAAATAGAACTTTTTCGTAAGGTATATACAGAAGGAAAAATCCAGGGAGAGTTTGACATAGATAATATCGACCTTGTTGCAGATATCACTCACTATTGTATCAAAGGATTGGAGGTGCCGTATATCTACGGGCGCCTCGGTCACGGCATGACTGAAGAAACCAGCAAGCCGCTTGTGGCAAAGGTGGTGTATGGCGCCTTGGGAAAGGTGAGAAGGTGACATTTTAATACTATATACATTAATATAATAAGAAAGAAAAATGGGATTATTAACAGGTAAGACAGCCCTAATTACAGGTGCTGCACGTGGTATCGGTAAGGCCGTTGCCATGAAATTTGCTCAGGAAGGAGCTAACATTGCATTTACAGACCTCGTACTCAACGACGATATGGCAGCCGGATTGGAGGCTACTCGCAAGGAAATCGAGACGGTGGGAGTGAAGTGTAAGGCATACGCAGGTAATGCTGCCGACTTTGCTGAGACTGAGGCTGTGGTTAAGCAGATAAAGGAGGATTTCGGTTCTATCGACGTGCTGGTTAACAACGCCGGTATCACCAAGGACGGTTTGATGCTGCGCATGAGCGAGCAACAGTGGGATGCAGTGCTGAACGTGAACCTCAAGTCGGCATTCAACTTCATCCATGCTTGTGCTCCTATTATGCTCCGTCAGCGTGGTGGTTCTATCATCAATATGTCGAGCGTAGTGGGTGTACACGGCAATGCGGGACAGTGCAACTATTCTGCTTCTAAGGCCGGTATGATTGGACTTGCAAAGTCTATCGCCCAGGAACTCGGTCCCAAGGGTGTTCGTGCAAACGCCGTTGCCCCAGGATTTATCGAGACAGCCATGACAGCCCAGCTGCCGGAGGAAATCCGTCAGGACTGGATGAAGAAGATTCCACTGCGCCGTGGCGGTCAGGTTGAGGACATCGCCAACGTGTGTCTGTTCCTTGCCAGCGATATGTCAAGCTATGTCA
The DNA here is from genome assembly GCA_022764085.1 of Prevotella sp. GTDB lineage: Bacteria > Bacteroidota > Bacteroidia > Bacteroidales > Bacteroidaceae > Prevotella. The sequence continues at coordinate 12,364 of JALERP010000124.1, read as the reverse complement.
GCGGTCAGGTGATTCAGATTGACGGAGGCATGAATATGTAATTAAGAGTTAAGAATTAAGAATTAAGAGTTAAGAATTATTGATGACTGTAATCTACGAAGATAATCATGTCATCGTGGTGAACAAGGAGAGCGGTGAGATTGTCCAGGGCGACAAGACTGGCGATTCCCCGCTTTCCGACACCGTGAAGGAATATATCAGGGTCAAGTATGCTAAGCCTGGAAATGTGTTCCTCGGGGTTGTACACCGCTTGGACCGTCCGGTGAGCGGACTGGTGGTTTTCGCCCGTACGTCGAAGGCATTGAGCCGCTTGTGCGATATGTTCCGCAAAGGCGAAGTTCACAAGACATATTGGGCGGTGGTAGCCAACCGTCCTCTCGCAGACGAGGGTACGCTTGAGCACTGGCTCGTGCGCAATGAGAAGCAGAACAAATCATACGCCTACGACCATGAGGTGAGGAACTCGAAGAAGGCTGTGCTGAAGTACCGCCTTATCGGAAAAAGCGAACGCTACTGGCTCGTGGAGGTGAACCTCCTTACTGGACGCCATCACCAGATACGCTGCCAACTTGCCGCCATGGGATGTCCCATCAAGGGCGACCTTAAATACGGGGCCCGCCGCAGCAATCCCGACGGAAGTATATCACTGATGTCGCGTCGAGTGGAGTTTGTGCATCCCGTGAGCCATCAGAACATAGATTTGAAGGTTGACGGTTTCGAGTCGTTCTGCTTCAAGCCTGTGTAGTTCTTGGCTTTCGGAAGTAAGGAAGTTAAAGAAATTAAGAGAGTAAAAGAAGTTAAAGGAGTTAAATACAGTTCTCTTGGTATGAAAAAGTTTTTACTGTGGACGTGGGTGATACTCCTCACTCCGGTGCTGTTGTTTCTGATAGTTGTTTTATTACTCTATTTGCCCCCGGTGCAGAACTATGTAGTGCACAGGGTGGCTTCGTATATGTCAGAAACTACAGGCTCCAAGGTTAGTGTGGGCAATGTATCGTTGAGTTTTCCCCTCGACCTAAGTATTAACGACATCCTCTTTATCCAACCAAATGATTCCCTGCCACAGGTTCGCGACACCATTGCCGACGTGGGTAACATCATTGCCGACGTGAAACTTTGGCCGCTCGTGAAGGGAAGGGTGGAAGTTGCGAATTTCGAGATAAACAAGGCGAAAGTCAATACCGACGGATTCATACCTGATGTGAGGGTTAAGGGAACTGTGGAGCAGTTGAAGGCTGTGTGCAACGCCAATCTCTCTCCTGTTGACTCAACCCGCACAATGCAGTCGCACGAGATGGTGATAGCACTTGAATCGGTAAGCCTAAAGAAATCAAGGATAGACGTAGTGCTTGGCGATACCGCAGCCAAGGACACCACCTCGACTCCCGCCAATTACCTGATTAACGTGAGGAAGGTGGATATTGAGGATACGGGAGTGACAGTGCATCTCCCTGGCGACACGCTTCAGATGTATGCGTATTTAGGCAGTGCGACACTTGCGGGTGGGGTGTTCGACCTTGCCCGCGAAAGCTATGCCGTGGAGCGTCTGAGGTGGACGGGGGGAGAGGTGAGATACGATGATGTGTCCCAGCCCCGTCTGAAGGGACTTGACTATAACCACGTGGCACTCAGTGATGTGAGGATTGCATTGGATTCTATAAGTTATTGTGCTCCAGATGCCTGTCTGAAGATTGTTGAGTGTGCCATGAAGGAGAAGAGCGGCATTGAGATGAGCAGTCTTGAGGGTGCGTTGGTGATGGATTCTGCGAAGGTGTTTGTGCCGCGCCTGACACTGAGGACACCCGACTCCGACTTGCATCTTGAGTGTGATATGGATATAGATGCCTTCGACGAGAGAAATCCTGGAAATGTCTATCTGCGTCTGTTTGCAGAATTGGGCAAGCAGGACATCATGCGTTTTGCGGGCGACATGCCGCAGCAGTTTGTAAAGCGCTATCCCAACCGTCCGCTCAGCGTGAAGCTTTCGCTCAACGGTAATATGCGCAAGGCACGCGTCAGCGGACTGGACGTTAGCCTGCCTACGGCGTTTAAGTTGTTTGCCGAGGGGTATGCCATCGAGCCTATGGACATAGGCCGTATGAAGGCGGAGCTGAAAATGAGGGCCACGACATACGACCTGGGTTTCGCCACCGCATTGGCTTCGCTGCCTGCTGGTGTACGCATCCCATCAAATATTACGATGAACGCAAGCATAAAGGCTGACCGTCAGTTGTATTCGGCCGAAATGAGGATAAAGGAGGGAAAGGGATTGGTGACGGCGAAGGGAAAATATAACCACCGCATGGCTGCATACACTGCCGACGTAAAGGTAAACGGTTTGAATATCAAGCATTTCATGCCTCGTGATTCAATTGGTACTTTGATATGCTCTATGAGCGTTGATGGTGTGGGATTCAACCCGTTGAAGAGTAATACCAAGATGAGTGCAGAGGCAAGGCTGGATGCATTGACATACGGGCGCATCAAACTGGATAATACATTCTTGACTGCCGAAATAAATGACGGAAGGGGAAAGGTAACGCTCGACAGTAACAACGAGATACTCGACGGGACAGTGTCGGTGGATGCACTACTGTCAAGAAAGCGCGTTGACGCAACTCTCACTACCGACTTGCGCTGGGCGGACTTTCAGGCTATGAGATTGATGGATAAACCGTTCGTTACATCGATGTGTGCACACGTGGACATTGCTTCAGATCTCAAGCAGAGCCATAGCCTGCAGGCAATCGTCAACGACCTCACCATGCGCACCGAAAAGAAGACATACCGTCCCAAAGACCTTACGCTCGACCTCTATACATCACCTGACACCACTTGGGCAAAGGCCAACAGTGGCAACTTGCGGCTCGACATGAATGCGTGCGGAGGCTATGAACTGCTGATGAAGCAGATTGACAGGTTGATGGCAAAGGTGGAGCAGCAGCGTAGGGAGAAGGTAATCGACGAAGAACAGTTGCGCGAACTGCTGCCAACGTTAAGCCTGAAAGTGGAGAGCGGCAATGATAATCCTATAGCCAATATGCTGAGATATAAGGGATTTGACTTCCAAGACCTGTCAATTGACTTCCGCTCGTCACCCCAGCGCGGCATGGGAGGACGCGGGCATATATACAAGATGACTGTTGACAGTATTCCAATAGATACGGTAAGATTTGGCATACGACAGGACTCAACGCGGATGAACTTCCGCCTGCTTGTGCAGAACAACAAGCGCAACGCGAGGCTTGTCTTCAAGTCGCAGGTCAACGGTTACCTCGACGGCAATCGTGTGGGTGCAGATGCCCAGTTCTTCGACAAAAAAGGCACCAAGGGACTGGATATGGGAATAATGGCCGAGATGTGCGACAGTGGCATCAATGTACATCTCACTCCATACACCCCGCTCATAGGCTACAAGACCTTTGTGCTCAACGATGACAACTATGTGTTCCTCGGGCGTGACGGCAGGGTAGATGCCAAGGTTGACCTTATTGCCGAAGACGGTACTGGTGTGAAGGTTTTCAGCGAGAAGGAGGACTCCACTATGCTTCAGGACCTTACGGTGAGCATCAACAAGCTCAACCTGGGTCAGGTGACATCTGTGATGCCGTTTATGCCGCAGTTGTCGGGTATGATGAATGGTGACTTCCACCTTATGCAGGATGCGGAAAAGCAGATATCGGTGGTATCTGACATGAGTGTGGGAGGTCTGGCCTATGAAAAGATGCCCATGGGAGACATAAGCAGCGAGTTCGTGTATCTGCAGGATGGTGTTGACCGCCACAGGGTAGAGGCAAACATATTTCGCAATGGAACGGAGATTGGATTGCTCAGCGGAGTGTATGACAACACCAATGATGGATATCTCGATGCGACTCTCGACCTTATTCGTATGCCGTTGTCATTGGCAAACGGATTTGTGCCCGACCAGCTGATTGGTTTCGACGGATATGCCGAGGGGCACCTCACCGTAGAGGGACCTCTTTCAAGCCCGCTGGTTAACGGTGAACTTCAGCTTGACTCCACTTACGTAAAGAGCGTGCCCTACGGAGTGGTGATGCGATGCGACGACGACCCAGTGAGGATTGTTGGCAGTAACCTGCTGTTGGAAAACTATACACTCTACGGCGACAACGCCAGTCCGCTCACGGTACACGGCAACGTGGATTTCTCCCGACTCGACCGTATGACCATGAACTTGCAGATGAAGGCTGACAACTATCAGATTATCAGTGCCAAGAAGTCGTCGCAGTCGGTAGCTTACGGCAAGGCGTTCGTCAATTTCCGTGCTTTGGTCAAGGGACCGCTCGAAGAGCTGAACATGAGGGGAACACTCGATGTGCTTGGTTCGACCAACATGACATATATCCTACGCGACTCGCCACTGAACACCAACGACAGGCTTAGCGAACTGGTGACATTCACCGACTTTAGCGACACCACCAAGGTTTATAGGCCATCACGTCCGCAGGTTAATGGACTCGACATGCTGCTGATGATGAACGTGGAGCAGGGGGCGCGTATCAAGTGCATGCTCAATCCTGACCAGTCCAACTATGTGAACGTGGAGGGTGGAGGAGATCTGCGCATGACCTACACCGACTTTGACGGTATGCAGCTTTTTGGTCGATATACCATAAACAGCGGCGAGATGAAATACCAGTTGCCGGTGATACCTCTCAAGACGTTCACCATAGGCGAGGGCAGCTATGTGGAATTCTCAGGCGACATCATGAACCCTCGCCTCAACATCACCGCCACTGAGAGGGTTAAGGCACTTGTCTCTGAGGGAGGCAACAACCGCAGTGTAGTGTTCAACTGCGGAGTGAAGGTCACCAAGACCCTGAGCGACATGGGACTTGAGTTCACGCTCGATGCACCTGAGGATATGGCGATGAAGAACGAGCTTGCCACCATGGGTATGGAAGAAATGGGAAAACTGGCTGTGACGATGCTCACCACGGGAATGTATCTCAGTGGCGAGTCAAGCAGCAATATGACCATGAACGATGCCCTCAACGCATTTCTTCAGGGTGAGATAAACAATATCACCCAAAGTGCGATGAGCACCTTCGACCTTAGCCTGGGCATGGAGCAGAACGCCAACGCTGCAGGACAGACATATACCGACTACTCTTTCAAGTTTGCCAAGCATTTCTGGAACAACCGTTTCAACTTTGTCATCGGTGGAAGTGTGTCGTCAGGAAAGGCGTCTTCCACAGAGCAGGACAATACTTTCATCGACAATGTATCGCTGGAATATCGCCTCGACCAGTCTGCCATGCGTTATGTACGCCTGTTCTACGACAAGAACAAGACCGACTTTATGGACGAGCGAATATCGGAATACGGGGCAGGTTTTGTGTGGAGACGCAAACTGGACAGCCTGACTGATATATTCCGCCCGAATAAGAAATCGTCTGCTCCCCAAGACACGACAAAAACAAAGACCTATGATGAAAACACGAAATAAGAGCCTGAAAGCCATGGTGTTTGCCGTCCTGCTCATTATCGCGGCATCGTGCAGTACAACAAGCAATCTGCCGGAGGATGAAGTGCTGTACGTGGGAATGACACCCATACAATATACCGACTCCGTCGCCTTGAGCTATTCCGATTATATGGATGTTGTGAAGGATGAGGTGGAGGCAGCCATCGGATGTGCACCGAATGGTTCGGTGTTCGGCAGTTTCTATATGCGCAACCCATTGCAGTTCCGTCTTGGAATATACAACAAGTATGCAAACTGCCAGAAAGGCTTTGGCAAGTGGATGAGGGACAAGTTCGGGCGTGAGCCTATTCTCATAAGCACCGTCAATCCCACTACGCGAGCCTTGGTGGCTCAAAACCTGTTGACGTCTTACGGTTTCTTCAACGCCAAGGTGACTGCCAAGGTCATTCCCCAGTCTAACCCGCGAAAGGCAAAGGTTGAATATGCCATATCAACAGGAGAGCTTTACACCATAGACACGCTAAAGCACTACAAGTTCAACGCCGGCATGGACAGCCTGATACGCAAGAACATGTCCGAGTGTGCTATACATTCCGGAAGTCCGTTCTCCACCTCTTCGCTCGACGAGGAGCGCAACCGTGTCAGCACGCTTTTGCGCGAGAATGGATATTACTATTACCGTCCAGACTATGCCATATACCTTGCCGATTCACTCAACAATCCCGGAAGGGTGGAAGTGAGGCTGCAGCCAATGGCAGATATGCCGGCGGCCGCATCGCGGCAGTGGTATCTCGGCAGGATGACAATACAGATGCGCCGCAACATCACCGAGCAGCTCACCGACACGTTGGTGCGCCGCAACATAATCGTGATTCATGGTGGAAAGCGCAGCCCTATGCGGGCAAGGGCAATACGCAAGGACCTCACCCTGACGAGGGGCAACCTCTTCAGGCAGAGTGACCTTAACGAGTCATCGTCGGTGCTTAACAGTATGGGACTCTTCAGTATGACCTCGTTCTCGTTTGTGCCGCGCGACACCTCGGCGGAATGTGACACATTGGACATGATTCTCAACTGTGTGATGGATAAGCCTTACGACGTGTCGCTCGAGACCAACTTCACTATGAAGAGCGACAGTCGCAAGGGACCCGGGCTGGTGCTTGGACTCACCAAGAGAAATGCGTTCCGCGGTGGCGAGAAACTCAATATGAAGGTTTTTGGCTCGTATGAATGGCAAACCGCAGCATCAGGCAACGACAAGACAAGCATCAACAGTTATGAATATGGTGGGGAACTGTCGCTGGAATATCCCCGCATCGAGGCATTTGGATTGCTGAAGCGCCGCCGTTTCCATTCGCCTCCATCCACAGTGCTGGCTGTGAATGTAAACCTGCGCAATCGCGCCAACTACTATAAACTGCTGACCGTGAAACCGTCGCTGACATACAAGGTGCAGGCATCACGCAACTGGCGACACGAGTTCACCCCCTTTGCCATAGACTACAACCGCCTGTACAGTGCAAGCGCAGAGGTGGCGGAGCTGATTGAAAACTCGCCCATCTATTTCGGAATGAACAATATGTTCGTGCCAAAGTTGCAGTATTCGGTGAGCTACCAGAGCGACCCGTGGCAGAAAAACCCCATATACTGGGAAGGGACAATCACCGAGGCTGGTAATTTCGTGTCGTTGGGATATATGGCGTTTGGCAAGAGCTTCTCACGCTCCGACAAGACACTTTTCGGCATCAGCTATGCACAGTTCGTCAAACTTTCATCCTCATTGCGCAAGACATGGCAGTTGGGATTCAAGTCGCAGCTTGTGGGGCGTGTGGCAGGCGGTGTAATTATTCCCTACGGCAATTCGGAGTATGCCCCGTTTTCGGAGTCGTTTTATGTGGGCGGTGCCAACAGCATCCGTGCCTTCACGGTGCGAAGCATAGGCCCGGGACATTTCAAGGGCGACGAAGGCAGCAACAACTATTTCGACCGTGTGGGCGAGATTAAGCTTGAGGCAAACCTCGAGTATCGGTTCAATATCTTCGGAAGTCTTTACGGGGCAATGTTCTTGGATGCAGGAAACGTGTGGGACACCAAGAACTACTACAATAATTCAGACAATACGGAAGACCATGCCACAGACAACAATGGAGTCTTCCGTATCAAGGACTTTTGGCGTGAGTTGGCTGTCGGCACAGGATTCGGCGTCCGTTATGACCTTGACTTTTTTGTCCTTCGCCTTGATTTGGGTATCGGGTTGCACCTGCCCTACGACACAGGCAAGAGCGGCTTTTACAATATTCCACGCTTCAAGGACGCTCTCGGTCTCCACTTCGCCATAGGCTATCCATTCTGATAATTGCGGCATATTAATACAAAAAATATTAAATAAGATAAGAAATATGGCAAAAGATACCGCTATTTGGAAAAATATCAGTAATTTTGCATCCGAATAATAATAAATCTACAAAAAAGAAATTATAGTTATGAAACCGACATTGTTACTTTTGGCAGCCGGAATGGGAAGTCGTTACGGCGGTCTGAAACAGCTTGATGGTCTGGGCCCCAACGGCGAGACCATTATGGATTATTCCATCTATGATGCCATCAAGGCAGGTTTTGGCAAGATAGTGTTCGTAATCCGCAAGGATTTCGAGGACGATTTCCGCAACAAGATATTGAGTAAGTATGAGGGGCATGTGCCCGTGGAGCTTTGTTTCCAAAGTCTCGACGCCCTGCCCGAGGGTTTCCAGTGTCCCGCAGACCGCGTGAAGCCTTGGGGTACAAACCATGCAGTGCTTATGGCTAAGGATGTCATCAAGGAGCCTTTCTGCGTAATCAACTGCGATGACTTCTATAACCGCGACGCGTTCCAGGTAATCGGCAAGTTCCTCGCCGACCTTCCCGAGGGCAGCGCCAACGACTATGCCATGGTAGGATTCCGTGTTGGTAACACCCTTTCGGATAACGGCACCGTAGCACGCGGAATATGCTCAAAGGACTCCGAAGGTAATCTCACCACTGTGGTTGAGCGCACCGAAATCATGCGTGTCAACGGACCTGTTTGCTACAAGGATGAGCAGGGAGAATGGGTGGCAGTTGAGGACAACACCCCCGTGTCGATGAATATGTGGGGATTCACCCCCGACTACTTCGAGCATAGCGAGGCATATTTCAAGGAGTTCCTTGCCGACCCGAAGAATATGGAGAACCTCAAGGCAGAGTTCTTCATCCCGTTGATGGTAAACAAGCTCATCAATGAGAAGACAGCCACCGTGAAGGTGCTTGATACAACCAGCAAGTGGTTTGGAGTAACTTATTCCGCCGACCGCCAGAGTGTGGTTGACCGAATCCAAAGTCTCATCGACGAGGGAGTTTATCCCAACAAACTGTTCTAAATAAGTTTTGATAAGTGAACATTAATTTATTGTCAGAAGCGGAGCTGTCACGGCTCCGCTCATATATCGCCGCCGCTGCTGACATAGTCCTCGTAGGGCATGTCAACCCCGACGGCGATGCTATTGGCTCAACCCTTTCGTGGGCAAATTATCTTGCGGCTGAGGGAAAGAATGTCAGGGTTATAGTGCCTGACAAGTATCCTGATTTCCTGAATTGGCTGCCCAACACAGACAAGATCCTGCGCCATGACAAACATCAGGAGGAGGCGGAAAGTATATTGGCTGATGCAGACCTCATATTCTGCCTTGACTTCAACACACTATCACGTTCGGGCAATTTGGCCAACTGTTTAGGGGCGGTAAAGGCCACAAAAATACTTATCGACCATCATCTAAATCCCGATGTGCCTTGTGAACTCACCATCTCCGACCCTCGTATGTGTTCCACGTGCGAGATGGTCTTCAGGTTGGTATGGCAGTTGGGAGCGTTTGAGAAGCTTGGCAATCATTTCGCCGTGCCATGCTATTGTGGAATGATGACCGACACGGGCGGGTTTACGTTCAATTCCTCTCGCCCCGAGATATTCTTCATCATCAGCCAACTGCTCACCAAGGGAATAGACAAGGACCGCATTTACCGCAACGTGTTCAATGTGGCGAGCGAGTACAAGATGCGCCTGTGGGGATTTGTACTCTATGAGAAGATGCAGTATGATGCAGCCAGGCATTCCGCGTATTATACGCTCACGCGCGACGACCTCTTGCGTTTCCATTATATCAAGGGAGATGCCGAAGGACTTGTAAATATGCCATTGCAAATCAAGGGAACACGTCTGTCAATATCCCTGCGCGAGGACACCGACCGTGACAACCTTATATGGGTGAGCCTGCGCTCTGTGGATGATTTCCCCTGCAACAAGATGGCTGCGGAATTCTTTAATGGCGGCGGCCATCTCAATGCCTCGGGAGGCAGGCTTGAGTGTACTATTGAGGAGGCTGTGAAAATAACACGTAAGGCGATAGAAAAATATGAAAATTTATTAAAATGAAAGATCGTAGGTTTATAATAAAGTTTATGGCGGCGATGTTTGTTCTTGCCGCCTTATGGTCTTGCGATGATTATGAGACGTACGGAGACAAGAAGAACAAGGAACGCGAGGCTATCACAAAATTCATTTCTTCAAATAATATCAAGGAGATAACCGAAGATGAGTTTGTGCTTAAGGGCTGCACCACCGACACTGCAAAGCATGAATATGTCTATCTCTCCAAAAGCGGCGTATGGATGCAGATTATACGAAAAGGCGAGGGCGAGAAGATTGAAAATCAGAAGCGTGTTAACGTGCTGGTGAGGTTTGAGGAGTATGACTTCCTCAATGGCAACTCCCTGTCAAACATGGCTTCCTCGTATATTTTCGACAAGATGACAGTCTATCGTGATGGCAGCACCTACACCGCCTCGTTCGTCAGCGGTGTTATGGCTTCCACGTATAGTGCTTCAGTGCCTACAGGATGGCTTGTGCCATTGGACTATGTGACACTTGCCCGTCCCACCAGCGACCAGGCTCTTGCCGAGGTCAAGCTCATTGTTCCTCACTCTCAGGGTACGTCGCAGGCACAGTCATACGTCTATCCCTGCTATTATCACATAATTTACGAAAGAGAAAAATAATAACGAATTACAAGTTGTATAATTATGACATTAATCAAGTCTATTTCAGGTATTCGCGGAACCATAGGCGGTCGCACAGGCGATACGCTAAATCCGCTCGACATTGTTAAGTTTACAACGGCATACGCTACATTCATCCGCCGCCACACTGCTGAGGGCAGCGGCAAGATTGTTGTAGGTCGCGATGCCCGTATGTCCGGACAGATGGTTGACTCCATCGTCTGCGGCACTCTCGTAGGAATGGGATTCGACGTGCTCAATATTGGTCTTGCCACTACTCCCACCACTGAACTTGCTGTCACTATGTCGGGAGCCGACGGTGGCATCATTATCACTGCCAGCCACAATCCCCGCCAATGGAATGCACTGAAGCTGCTGAACGCCAACGGAGAGTTTCTCACCAAGGATGACGGCAACGAAGTGCTTGACATTGCCGAGCGTGAGGATTTCGAGTATGCCGAGGTGGACAAGTTGGGAAAGATTGTCAACGACTCGTCCTTTGACGACCGTCACATAGAGTCTGTTCTCAATCTCTCGCTCGTGGATGTTGAGGCTGTACGCAAGGCAGGCTTCAAAGTATGCGTTGACAGTATAAACAGCGTGGGAGGCGTGATACTGCCCAAGCTGCTCGACCGTTTGGGAGTGGAATATAAGTTCCTCAACGCCGAGCCTACGGGCGACTTTGCCCATAACCCCGAACCGCTTGAGAAGAACCTTACAGGCATCATGGACGAGATGAAGTCAGGGGCATACGACCTTGGCATCGTTGTTGACCCTGATGTTGACCGTCTTGCCTTCATCTGCGAGGACGGACGCATGTTCGGCGAGGAATACACCCTCGTCAGCGTTGCTGACTATGTCCTCAGCCACACTCCCGGCAATACAGTCAGCAATCTCAGCAGCACCCGTGCCCTGCGTGACGTTACTCAGCGTTATGGCGGAACATACACCGCAGCGGCAGTGGGCGAGGTGAACGTGACAACCAAGATGAAGGAAGTGGGAGCCGTCATCGGTGGCGAGGGCAACGGTGGAGTCATCTATCCCGAGAGCCATTACGGCCGTGACGCCCTTGTGGGCATTGCGCTCTTCCTCTCGTCGTTGGCGCATAAGGGCTGCAAGGTGAGCGAGCTTCGCGCCACCTTCCCTGAATATTTCATTGCCAAGAACCGCATCGACCTCACCCCATCCACCGATGTTGACGCCATTTTGGTTAAGATGAAGGAAATGTATTCCAATGAGCAGGTTAACGACATCGACGGAGTGAAGATCGACTTCCCCGACAAGTGGGTTCACCTTCGCAAGTCAAACACCGAGCCTATTATCCGTGTCTATAGCGAGGCCTCGACCATTGAAGCAGCCGACGCCCTTGGCAAGCAGATAATGCAGGTGGTGTATGATATGCAGTAATATCACTTTTCTTGTGAACACAGAGCCTCAAAATAAGTCTTTTGGGTGACTCTGTGTTCACAATATTTACGTAGTAATACTCTCGATAAGGCAAAGAATTACTTCAGTTATGCCTTAATCTTGTTCATCTCGACAGCTCCAAGGCATAGCATCATCGAACCGAGGCTCATCCACACCACGAAGTCGGAAGTGTCGTGTCCCTTGTCAAGTAACATCATTATCGAAGTCACGTACATCATACAGAAGCCATATAGAATCATTATTATATTGTTATTATTTCTGCGACACCATTATTTGTTGCTTCTTATTTCCAATGTTATATCCATATACGACCGCTTGCCGTCTATATAGTCGGCATATAGGATTTCTTCGCTTCGGCCTTTAAGAACATGGCATTTGCCGCATATCTCGCAATTATGCAGACATCTCCATTCGTTC
>JALERP010000097.1 GCA_022764085.1 Prevotella sp. | reverse complement strand
CGTCACAGGGTACCATCACTTTCCGCGCTGCCCTGCCAACGGAAACGGCTACGCTTGCCGTGGTTGAGTTCAACGGAGTGAACAAGATGAAAGGCATCGACAAGATAAAGTTCCAGCCTGAGTCGGCGATGCCAGACAATTCTCACGTTTATCCCGAGCGTCTGGGTTTAGGTGCTATAGAAAATGGCAATTGGTTTTATCAACAAGTGCCAAAAGAAGAGATTTTTACATGGCATAGTGATAAGGAAAAAATGACTTATTACTATACTTACCCCTTAAAAGTACGCTTAAGTCGAGTATATGATATGAATTTAGTTTGGTATTCTGAGTTTTGTTTTGTTTGTTTTAAAATTGCAATGGATAATGACCCAAAGTTTAAAGCAGAAGTAATAAAAAGGTTGAGTAAACATCGAATTGAAATATTCGTGGGAGGGGGGCCTATATCGTACCCCGGAGGCATACTTACCTATTTCTACTCTTATCTCTGCGGGAGAGATGAATTTGTTTGGGGCTCAATGTGGTCAATGCGGAATAATTTACCTCCATCTGGTGACTATTGGCTTCTTCGTGGCTATGCTGTTAAGGACGGTGAAACAATTAGTATTCCACTGATGAATTAACGCGTACTTGATGAAATATATCTTACCAGGGTCATAGGGACGTAGGTTCGTTATTTGTCGCGAATCAGTGGTACCTGTCCCTATGACCCTAGGCACTATTTTATAGACAACTTGAAATAATGACATTTTAGTATAATCACAAATGAATGGTATCATAACGAGGAATGTTATCCGTGTAGTTTTTATAGTAGCCATCCTTTTTTCTATTATAGGGTGTTCGGATAACGATGAAAACAACACTACACCCTCATTGACTTCCACTAATGTGGTGGAGGTCGTGTTCTCGCCATCCGGCTTCGGTGACTTGGGCTATAACGACATCATACTCACGGGACTTGAGGAGTCGCGCAAGCGGCTGGGCTTCGACGTCATGATGCATGTGCCCGCATCGGTGGAGGACGGTATCGCCATCTACAACAAATGGGCGCAGAAGACCGCCAAGGACGAGAGACGGCTGTTCATCTTCGCCAGCAACCAGTATGAGAGTGCCTTGCATAACTCCTCGGTGCGCCCTTCGGACGCCAACAGCTCAGTGCTGCTCTACGAGACCCACGAACCCATCGACGGTGTATATACCTTCCGCATAGGCATGTATGGCGCGGCATATCTCATCGGTGCATACACAGCCCTAACCAATAAGGATGAATCTGACTACAAGGCAGCCGTGCTTGCCGCCAATCCCTTCGACCGTAATGTTGACGGAGCCGCACAGGGATTCCGCGACGGGTTCATTGAGGCAGGAGGTGCGGATGCCACCATATCTTATATCTCCGACAGGGACGGCGACGGCTACAACATGCCCAATGAAGCATACGCCCTCTGCACCCGACTTTACGAGTCGGGCCACACCTTCTTCTTCCCCGTGGCAGGCGGCAGCAACAAGGCTGTATATCAGTTCTCGCGCAACCAAGGTGTCTATACTGCGGGTATCGACGGCGACATGTCTGCATATTCGGGTCTGATGAACTGCTCTCTCGTCAAGAACATCGGCAGTGCCACCAACGACTTCATCGCCCTGTGGCTTGATAAGAAGGAAATACCCCAACACCAGGATTTCCTCTGGGATTCGGGTTATGTCAACGTCATCTATTGTCACGACTGGAAGGAAACTGACGCACAAGGCATAGAAACATTCAAGAACAATATCTTAGGAAAGGAGACAGAGTATGAAAAGAGCAAGTAACTTCTTTAACTCCCTATTAATAATAATCTTCCTCCTCCTCTTCTCCTGCTCCGACGACAACAACATCGCCACCGACAGTCCTGAGGTCATCTCTAACCGCGAGGTGAAAATAGCCGTGGTGCTCAAGAAGGGCGACCGCCAGGAGCGCGTGCAGCGCATACTCGACATGGCACGCGAGAACATCACAATGGCAAGGGGTGGGGTAGTGCCATCCTACGAATACTACGACGAGGACAC
>JALERP010000010.1 GCA_022764085.1 Prevotella sp. | reverse complement strand
AACTTCCTTGACGGTCTTGATTGTCGGATAGTATGCCTCTACATGCTTTCCAACCAAATAATCGTATGCCTTCTTTTCGCGTCCGTAGGTTACACGGAGAGCATACCAATGGGGAACTTCCTTCGGCTTCCTCTTAATGGTTTTAAGGAGAGTTTTAACGTCAGTTACCAACAGGGCATTTCTGGTGGACACCCCTGTTTGTGAGTTCTCCGCCAAAACTGGCTTCTTGACTTCGGGGAGGGCATCGGGGGTAAGCCCGGTACAGAGAGGGATTTCACCGCCTCCATGGGTGTTATCATCTATTGATGCGTTATCAGCGAATTTCATATCGGTGACCTTACTTTGCTCTAGACAGAGCATTGTTGTTATTTAGGTAACAAACAGCATTGGATTGCTATTAGTCGTTGCAAATTTAACTAAAATAGTCTTATTTACCAATATTTTCCTTATAAAATCTTTAATATTTAACATTATTACACATTCCGCGTGATTAAAATGCAAAAATCGTGTTTAAACGACATTGCACACTAAACCTTAATCAGTCTTTTAGACATGATATTGGTACTACATATACGCCGTCTTCTCGCCTGTAGGCATATTGGCCGTTTGAAGTGAGGACCATAAGAAATGATGGTTTCTTCATTCTGGTGGTTTCAATTTTCACAGAATTTATATATCCCGTTGTTCTACCGCATCCAGATAATCAAACGCTTGGTCAAGCGCAATATCCTTGTCCATTCCGACAGCCAATGGCCAACCACCACAACAGGCTGCGAAAGCCACACCCTCAAAGTCAACATAAATAGTTAAACTACAGGCTGGCACAACTGTGACAACAGCTGTTGTCACACTCGTTCCACCGAGGTTGTCACACTTGTTCCATGAGCTTGGAACAGGTGTGACAATGACCGTGGAACAAGTGTGTCAACTGCGGTGGAACAACTGTGACAAACAAGCATCCATTCACTGAAACAACTGTGTCTTCATTCACCTAAACAACTATGTATTCAGTTATCGATATAAGAACTTATGACATTAGCTGATTTATGGTATGTTTTTGCTTGTTTCACCCCTATTTTGATACGTTTTCAACTGATTATCCAAACATCTGTCAGCTTTCACAATCACATAACTATATATATATCAATATTTTAGAAACAAGACTGACACTGACAGATGTTTTTCAACTTTATACCTGCGCGCGTGCGCGCGAGAAAAGATAAATATTTGGGATTCGCGGCAATGGTAGCATAAGCAAATAAAAACTTAACAGTTATATTTCTTCTGAAATCAGCGAGAAGAATGCCATATACCATACATTTTGTTTCTTATCACATACACATTGAACGTCGTGACCAGCACGAGATATGCAAGTGCCGTAGCCAGCATCGGGAAGACGGTAGCCCCGCCAAGCCCTATCTCGCGCAGCTGTTCTATCCACAACGTACGGAAAAAGAGGGTGGCTGTTGTCGAGACTACAGTTATGACGACATTGGCCGACAACACCAATGCCTCGTAATATCTGCTGATTTCCCTTGGAGAGAATCCCAGGAACATCAGCTTCCTTATCGTCTCCCTACTCTTCTGAAGCAGTAGGAATATCGACAAGGTAAGAATGAAAAGCGCGAGAATACTGATAACCACCCCATTAGACGCCACCACGCTCGACACAACACTAAGAAACTGAGATATGTTGCCCTCCTGATTCTTGTCGCCGGCAATCTCGATATCCTCCCTCTCAAGATATTTCCTCATGTCGGCCGCATCGAAACGGTTTGTCTTGACGATTAGGCGCGATGGGGGCTGCTCCCCACCCGAGTAATACCTCTTGTTGGCCCAATCCATAAAACTCTGTGGCACGGCAATGGTGTTGAGACGCGAGGAGAACCCCACTACGGCAGCATCAAAACTCTCGGTGACATTATCCTTGCCCGTGAGCCTCAATACAATTGGCACTGCCCCAACCATTTGCTCGCTCACCTGAGGCAGTCCCTGTGGTATGGCGAAACCGAAGTTGTACAGCGTCAGATAGTCCTTGCTGAGTATCACCGGCACAAACTTCTCGTCGGGATTGAATGTCCAGTCGCGCGGAACGACATCAAAGAAATCATCGGGCACCGACTCAAAGAAAAGGTAAGTGGAAAGTCCCCTGCCGCCCAGGTTTATGGCTCCGTTCACCGCAAACTGCGATGCTGTGAACCTGCCTATCTTCTGCACCCATTTCTGCTCTTTCAGCTTCCTTATGTCTTCATCTGAAAAACTGACCGGCTTGAACCCTATGCCATCCACTTTCTTTGACAACACTATATAGTCATCCGAAAAGAACTTGTCATTGTCGGAAGTTGAGTTTTGGCTGTCGGCAAAGAATAGTATGCCGATGAGTATCACTGAAAGGCCCACCACGTTGGCTATGGCATAG
This sequence comes from Prevotella sp., assembly GCA_022764085.1. Lineage (GTDB taxonomy): Bacteria > Bacteroidota > Bacteroidia > Bacteroidales > Bacteroidaceae > Prevotella. The sequence goes on along the minus strand of JALERP010000010.1, from coordinate 16,995 downwards.
CCTAACAGTTGTCCCTTGGAAATGTTTTTCCTAAGAAGGCACCATATCTCATGTCTAAACACCTGTCCCATCCTGTTTTATATTATTATAATGATATGAACTGCGCATTGTCGAGCAGAAGGTGATTGCCCACTGATGTCGCTATTATTCCGGCTCCCTGACGGTCAGCCTCTTCGCCCACGATGTCCGCCACGATGCGGTTGTTACGGGCATCGAGATGGCTGACTGGCTCGTCGAGGAAGATAAAGTCAAAAGGCTGGCATACGGCTCGCACCAGCGCCACCCTCTGCATCTGTCCGATGCTCAACTTGCCCACCGCCACATCGCGCTTCCCGGCAATGCCCAACCTCTCCAGCAGTTCTTCTATCTGCACCCCGCTCTTATGTCCTGTCCTGTTGTTCTTAAGCTCAATGTTTTGGGCAACAGTCAGTTCTGGGAACAGTCCCATATCCTGCGGAAGCAGCGAAATCGTACTTGTGCGTATGTCACACCATTGTGGCACACTGATAGTCCTGATGTCAGTGCCGTCAAAAAGTATCTCGCCATTGTAGTCGTTGCGCAAGCCGAAGATAAAGCTCAGCAGCGAGGACTTGCCGCTTCCCGACTCGGCCTGGATACATATCCTGCATCCTCGCCTTATAACAAAAGATTGCTCTCCCCATATCTGGGAAGAGCGGATCTTTTCGGTGTCTTCCATCCCCGAGAAAACTTTCGGGAGAAGAGACCTTACTTCTATTGCTTCCGTCATTATCACATTTTTTTCAAGGCAAGGATTATCTTGGCAGCCTTGGCTATCACGCCTTCTTTGCTGTCGCCGCCTTTTATCTCTATTGTCAATGACGAATTGAGGTTTCCTGACTTCACCATCAACGCCATATTAACGTCGCTGTCAATGCTGACGTCGCGCAACAGCTTGTTGTCCTTGTCCAATGCCACGCAGATGGCAAACAGGCAGTCGGTGATGTCAAAAGCCTTCACCACCTTGTTGGCGTTGTCCTTGGCAATGGGATGGTTTGCCAATGCGATTATGTCGCCATCATGTCTCACACTAATATCGCCTTCCAGCCCCATCTGAGCAGTCTTGATGCTGAAGCCGTCATCCGTCTCGCTGAAAGGAACCCTTAATTGCTCGAGCAGTCCCTTCATGTCTTCCACCAACTGCTTCGCCTTGCCCTCCTTGGTCTCTACCACCAAGGTAGCCGACATCTGTGTCAACATGCTTCTGTCATTCATATTGTTAAATGACTCTATGCCATTTTTCACTCCAAAGCCTAATGCAGCCGTGCCGTCGATTTTCTCCAAATAGCCGGTAAAAGCATTCATACGAGCCCTCTCAAAACGTGACATGCTTGTGGCGGATGACATCAGGTCGAGATAATTGCTCCAGTTGAAATCCTTCAGGCTCACGGCATAAACCACAAACTCGTCCTTGCCCAACATGGCGAGGGCGTCCTCGCTGATTGAGGCATTTACATTCAGGTATTTCTTCAGCTTCTCCACATCATACTGGCTGCCGTCCTTTTCAAACATTCCCAGTTCAACAGTGCATTTGTCATCAGTCAAGTTGCCGCGCAGACAAAACACTCCGTCCATCAAATCCTTGACCTCAGCGGGTACATCATTGAGTTTTCTCTCCTTAACGCTCTTTGGCAGTCTGAAAGCAAGTCCGCCGGCATTTCCTTCCAATATGTAATCGCCGAATTGGGTATCGGCAAAATTGCTTTGCCCGGCTTTCTCAATCATGGTCCTTAGATAAGGTATGGGCTTGAAGTCGCTCTCAACCCATACACCATCAATGGGATAATATGCGTATGTGTCATTCACCACAAAATAATAATATGAAATTCCCGACAGCATGCTGTAAGCCACCACATCACCCGTCTCACTGTCTTTCTTGTATCCCTTTGCCTCGATAGCCTTGAGGAACTTGTCCTTGTCGGAAATCGAGAAGACAAGAATCCCGTTGCCATGTTCTTCAGTTCCTATCACCGCACAGGCTTCGGGGTCAATGCCAGAGTCTTTGAGGAATGCGTTAGCCTCATCAAAATTTTTCTTTTCGCCCTGCGACAAATTGTCGCTGATAAATGCCGGAAGAATAATCTGGGAGTTCTCCAACTTGCCGCCGGCAGACTCCAGCACCGTCTTGACACTGCCCACTAACACCACATCGGCATCTGCCGGAACCTGTTCAAGCAGTCCCTTCATCTTACTGTTGTCAGAGCAAGATACCGCCATTAACATTGCCAAAAACAGGCAAATAATTCCTCTAATTTCCCTTTTCATAATAATAATTTTTAGTTATAAATAATTTGATGCAAAGATATATAAATTCCTCAGAATATTAGCATATTACGCTCTAAAATTATGTAATATTAACAAAAACGCCTGCAACCTACATTACCACTTCCATTTCACGCCTAATTCTATGTCGCAGGCGGAGGAGGCGTTGATTTGCTGAAGGGAGGAGCCGATGGTGGAGCGGTCGAAATAATCCACTACGCCTACCTTGGCGGCAAACTGGAGAGAGGGGACGGGACGACATTCGGCTACAAGAGAATAGCGGATGCCATGGCCGAAATAGGAGGGATAGGAGAATGTGCGGGGCATGGCACGCTCGTAGGAATAGAGGCGGCTGTCGTAGCTGTCGGTGTGGAAATACTTGCCACCTATGTAGATGGAGTATTTCGGGGAGATGAAACCAAAGTTTTGGGTGAGCATATAGCCTTGGGACAATGACGAGGAGGATGACGAGGATACGGGATATACGGATGAATAGTCTATCTGCGTCCTTGATGTCCATCTCTCATTGCTCCATTCGGCACATAGTCTTGCCCTGTGCTCCTGTCTCCATTGGAGATTAGAGCCGTTGCCGTCTTGCTGCTTTAGATGAAGGCGATACCGTCCGGACAGCAACCAGTCGCCGGTTTTCCATTTAATAGACAAGACATTGTCTGAGGCATACGAGGATTGGGAGACTCCGTAACGTGGCCAGGCGAAGTAGGCAATGTCGGTATATGCAGAGAAGTCAAGGCCATAGCGTGGATGCCAGTTGACGCCAAGATAGAAGCCCGTCTCGTTCTGCGTCTTGCCTCCCTCGCTGAAGGCGTTGGAATACATGGAGTTATATCTGAAGGAATAGAAGCGGTAGATACCCATCAAATCGACATGTTGCGAGAGATAATATCCAAGGGAATTGACTGTTGCTATAGCACCCATGTCACTTATGGCTGTCTCACCGTTCATGCAGAAAGGATAATGGCGAAAGGAATAGTTAAGCGAGGCATTGAAGAAGTTGCTGCCTACGGGATATATCCGCTTATACGTCGCGGACATACTGGGATTAAGCGGACGGCTAAGGTGAGTATATACGGCAGTGGCTCCCAACGAAAGGTCGCCAATGTTCCATATCGTGTTGACTCCCGCCGCAGTGATGGAGGTGTTGTTCTTCTTGCTCAATTCTGCCTGTGTACGGTGGTAGTTATTATATAATATGGTGGAGATGGTGCCGTCGCCATTCAATGTGGCGTCAGTCTTGCGATATGACAGAAAGGGAGTGAGACTAAGGTTGTCAGTCAAACTGATGGTTGCGGCAATGCCTTGAAAATAACCGCTTTCCGAAGCCGAGGTATGCGGACGCAGAACGCATCCCTGCCTGCCCATATTCTGCAGTACTGAGGTCTTGCCGATGCTAAAACCGTTATTCATGACGAGTCCCATTCCTGCCGACACGCTATACCTTCCCACTACGAGAGCCTCAACACGTCCCAGTCTTTTGAGCATGAGAAAAGCGGAATACTGGTCGAAGCCGTATTTGTTGTTTTGCGAGAAAAAAGGCTCTCCAGCATCCTGAGCTGCAACAAAGCCTGCCTTGACATAATCGGAATAAGAGAATGTGTATCTTGTCCAGTACTTGTATTTATATCCAAGATACCCACGGTCGGCGGTGTCTCCTGCCCTGTCATACATTGGCAGCTTGCCATAGAGGGAGAGTTCGTTCTTGCCATACTTTGAAAGAGTAGAAAGGGAGGGGAAGCCATGCGACTGGCTCTCGCCGACATAAAGGAACTCATAAAGAATCTGGCGTGTTTCATAGTCTATGGACTCTATGGACATCAGTTCGTTGAGCGACTTCATGGAGTGGTATCGGTCGAGATATTCCATGATGTCCATCACCTGTTTTTCAGACAGAAAAGGCAGAGACTCGAGTTCCTGCCTTGTGGTGTGGTTGATGTTTATCTTGTTTTGTGTCATGTCCGAGAGAGAGTTGTACATCTCCTCGTACTGGGCGTCAGAATAATCGCCGTCCTGCATGAGGTCTTCAAGCCATGTCTCCCATTCTGTGTCTGCCGATGCCTTTATCGGGCATATAAGCAGAAGTGTCATAAGAAACAATAGAAACGACATCTTGCAGGACGGCGAAAATCAGTTTATGCGCTTATCAATAAACGAACACGCGACATTGTTTGATGCTTCCGGGAGCACCTTGCTCTGCACGTGGCAGATACTCCAATGCCTTGAGCGACTGCACGCTACCAAGGTCGATTACAAGGAGGTGGGGGAAGTCGGCGCCGCGTTGGGTTTGCCAATAGGTTGACTCCTGCAGGTCATACACCTTGTCGCCGGTGTGATTGCCCACCTCGTTTTCGCTGTCAGCGTATTTTGTTGTCCAAGGTTCACGGCTCAGACGCTTGCCGTCGGGCGACTGGAGGTAGATTTCAGCGATAGCGACCTGGTCGGTGGAGTGAGTTGAGAGACACTCTATCGCCACGTATCTTCCTTTGGCTACAGATGGGAAGTTGATGGTTTGCCATCCGTTGCCTGATTTCAGGGTAAGCTCTGCCACGGGCTTGGCGGAGTTGAGGTCGGGACGGTCGCCTGGGTTGTTGTGCTTGTTGCTCTTTTCGAGGTTAAGCTTGTCAAGTTCGGGAGAGGACTGGCAGAAGGCTGTTGGGGAGGCTTTGGGGCCGACGATGTCGAGGACGATAACCTCGTTGGTGCCTTTCTTTAGCCAGCAACCGGGGACGTAGAGTGTCTGCTGAGGACCGATGCTCCAGAATCGGCCGATGGCATGACCGTTGATATACACCATGCCCTTGCCGAAGGCCTCCATGTTGATGAAGGTGTCGCCGGGCTTTTTCAGGGTGAAGGTGCCGCGGTAGTAGCCAGGGGAATTGGGGAGGGAGGGGAGGCAAGCGACAAAATCGCTTGCAACGGTGGCTGAGGCGCAGGGGAGGGGCTTGGCGGCTGAGGGGGCGGAGAGGGCCTTGGTGGCGGTGGCGTAGGCGATGGGGAGGGTGGAGATGCGCCAGTTCTTCAGGTCGTAGGTGAGGGGATGACCATCGGTTTCTGTTGACAGTGTGACGCGGTCGGTGATGCCCTTGAAGTCCTTTATCGCCCTGCCGAAGTTGATGCGACCCATTGCCTCGATGAGGATGGTGAGACGCTGTCCACGGTTGACGGCGGGTATGGTGATGCTCTTCTCGTTCTTCACGCGGTCAATCTTGCCGATATACTTTCCGTCGATGAATACTTGTGCGAAGTCATGGCAGTCGCTTATTGTGAGTAGAGAGGAAGTGGCTATGGCAGGAAGTGTGGTCTCGTATATCATCGAGCCCCATCCCATATCCAGTTCCTCCATCGTCTTGATGTCACGGCTCTCGACAGTCTTGTCAATACCGTTAGCCAATGGAGCATATTCCTTCAGTTCAAACTTTGGCACGGAGATGAGTGATGCCGGAGCCTTTGGTACGGCAGGCAGTTTCTTTCCGTCGTAGTATTTCTCCATTGTACGGCGCAGTATCCAGTATTTCTCTGTTGGCAATCCCCACTCGTTGATAGGAGCGTCATAGTCATAGGAAGTAACGTCGGGAGCGAAACCAGGGCTGTTGGCACCAGCCCAATGACCGAAGGATGTTCCTCCGTGAGTCATATACAGTGAGAAACTGATGCCCTTTGACAGCATCTCGTCGATACCGGCCACCATGTCGTCGGCCTTACGTGTCTCGTGGCGTGCGCCCCACTTGTCAAACCATCCGCTCCAGAACTCCGAGCACATGAGAGGCGAGTTGGGACGCAGTTCCTTCAGACGTCGGAACTGCTCGTCGATATTTGCACCGGTACCGAAGTTCATTGTCCATACAAGATCGTCAAGACCGTTGTTGGTGAAGTTGCTCGACCAGTCGCACTGGAAGAGTGTCACCTTGTCAAATCCTGATGCCTTGACGATGTCACGTATTTCAGACACATACGGTTTGTCAACACCGTATGAACCATATTCGTTCTCCACCTGCACCATGATGATAGGTCCTCCATTCTCGATAGTGAGCGAAGCCAACTGCTTGCCCACTTCCTTCTCGAATATCCTTACTCGTTCCATGAAATACGGGTCGCGCTCACGCAGACGGATGTCCTTCTTCTTGAGCAGCCACCATGGCAGTCCGCCCATCTCCCATTCCGCACAAACATAGGGACCGGGACGCACGATGACATACATGCCATTCTTCTGGGCAAGGCGACAGAACTCAGCCACGTCGTTCTGACCAGTGAAATCAAACACGCCCTCCTGCTGTTCATGTATATTCCAGAACACATAGAGGCAAAGAGTGTTCATACCCAACGCCTTGCACATCTTGATGCGGTGTTCCCAATAAGGGCGCGGAATACGCGGGTAATGTACTTCGGCAGCCTTCACCACGAAAGGCTTGCCGTTGAGCAGAAAAGTCTTGTCGCCAATGGCAAACGGTTTTTCTGTCTGTGCCATCGCAACATTAGGCAATGCGAGGGCAAGTAATGCAGCAAATAATAAGTTCTTAATTATCTTCATAAAATAAGTTTGGTTATGTTATTTCGATGCAAAGTTACATTATTTATTTTATATCTCAAAACTTTTGGTGGGAAAAAGACTAAATCCGTTCATTTTTCACCAAATACAGTGGCTTTACCTTTATATATATACACACCTTGTGGAGTGTTCCTTGCCGTTATCCCACGCAAGTCATACACCTTGTCAGAACCTTTCCGTGTGTCAGCCTTTATCTCGCCGACAGCGGTATCTCCGGCATTGTCTATCACGAGAGTGGTTACCGAGCGTGATGTCAACGAAATGGAAGACAATTGGGAGTCGGTTTCATCCAATTTCAGGTTTGTTGTGATGTTAGTGACATATTTCTTGAAAGAGCCTGTCTCAGTATTTCTTAGCGAGAGATTGACCGTACGCTTTTCCTTGCTCATATTGACAAACACGCAAACCGTCTGCTTTCCGTCAGGCGAGATGTAGGCAGAGCACATCAGTCCGTTGAGGTCGTCGGCTCCCTCAACAGCCACACGCTTGTATCCCGGACGAATGAAACGGCTGTAGTTGCCGAGCGTCCACAGATTCTTATCGGCAGCCACTTTCCCCCCTTTCTTGATGTCGCCATAGCTCTCAACGCCCGAGTCGCCATTGGCATTGAGACGAATGAGATAGAACCTGTTTTTCTGGCTCCATTTCTCCTGGGCCATGGCAGTCCAGTAAGACCAAGCCGTCATATTACCCACAGCAAGGTCGGTATATATGATTTTCGCCATAAACAGTGCGATATCCATCTTTGTTGCCGCCTCATAGCTCGCCGGGAAGCCTGTGGAAACATCAGGGGCATCGCCCAGCATCGACCATTCCGTCTGCATCACGTCAACCCCCGCCTCAGCGGCGGCATCGCGCACCTTCTTCCTCACATCCACGAGAGTTTCGTTTGTGGAATATGTCCAGTAACTGTGTCCAGCAACTGTCTTTGCCATATTACTGAGATTGCCCACATAGTTAGAACTTGAGGGATTAAAGAAACTGTTAATCTGTTTGGTTGCCCTTCCGCTTCCCCCGTAAAGGCAGTCGAGTGACGATGCCTCCGGAATAAGAATCCTTGCTTTCAGATTTCTCTTCTCAATGCTCTTGTCCAGTTCCTTGGCAAGTTTGGCAATATTGTAGTTAAGCCATGGCGAGCCTTCCTGTCCGTCTTTCCAGTCAAACTGCGGTTCGTTGACAGGGTCGATAAAGGTCACGTTATATCCCTCGCCTATAAAATGTTCGGTAGTCGTGGCGAGGAACTCAGCAAAGTCGTCATAACAGTCATCCTTAAGGTTGCAACTGATAGACTGACCATTAGCGTTAGCTTTGCCGTTCTTGGTGAAATACACAGGTGCGGAATTTGAGAACAGCAAGAAGTTATCCACCCCGTATTTCTTTGCCTCACCCATGAAATACAGCTGTCCCGCCTGCCTTGTCCAGTCATACGAGCCATCCTCTTTCAGGAAACATTCCGCCCTTCTCGTCTCATCCTCGATATTACTGCCACTGCCTTGCGCGGCACTGCCCGCACCAATGTTTACCCTCCAGCAAGACAGTCCTATGCCCTCGGGATTCCCATTGGCATCCATATTCTGGCTGAAGAGCCATTTGGCGGCCTTGGCTTTCTCGCTCTCATTGAAATACTTGCCCACATAATCGGCAGTCCAGCAGTCGCTGGCACCGAAGTCGGCAATCGTCTGATAGGTAATGGCAGGATTCACTTCCACCACCTGTGCCCCTACTCCCAATGTCATCATGACAGAGGCTAGAGCCAGATACATTCTTTTTTTCATCATAAATAGTTTTAATAAGTTATATAAGTTTTGGTTTTGGCGCCACATACACACCGTTCACCTTCAGCGGTTCGACATGGAGACCTATATGTGTGGATGCCCCGAATCGCTTGCGCAGTTTCTGCTCTATGGCAGTGGCATGCAGATGGGATTCATACAGAGTGATGTCTCCCGGCATCCTCAGGTGCATCTCTATGGCGATATGACTTCCTATGCGTCGTGTTCGCAGATGATGCACCTCGCTTGTCAGCGGTTCGCTGTCCACTATCCTCACAATCTCCTTCTCCATCTCGTCGGGCAGGCTCTGTTCAAGCAGTTCTCCAGCCGACTGTTTGGTCAGATGCCATGCCGTGCGTATGATGAACAAGCTCACCACAACCGCCGCAATGGGGTCGAGCACAGACCATCGTTCCCCCAGCAGGATGGCTCCGCCAATACCCACAGCGGTACCTATCGACGAGAGGGCGTCGCTGCGGTGGTGCCATGCGTTGGCAATCACGGCCTGCGAGTGAAACTTTTGTCCTGCGCTGACTGTAAACCTGTATGCCCATTCCTTCAAGGCGATGCTCACCAATGCGGCCACAAGAGCAATCATTCCCGGTTGCGCAATAGGATTGCCCATGAGAGCCGACACTATGTCATGCACACCATTGTACATTATCATTATACCCACGAACAGCAATGCAATCCCGATGAGCGACGTTGCCAATGTCTCGTATTTGCCATGCCCGTAGTCATGGTCCCTGTCCTCCGGTTTTGAGCTGAGTCTGACAAACAAAATCACCACCACGTCAGTGATGAAGTCAGACAAGGAATGAACGGCATCTGCAATCATTGCCGCCGACCCTCCGAGGAATCCTGCGACAAACTTGAACACCAACAGGACCACGTTCACCGCACTTCCAGCCAGTGTCACCCGATATATACCTTTTTCTCGCTCTTTTGTTTCCATATTACTAAATTTTGGTTGCAAAGATACTATTTTTCTATAAAATATCATATAAAATTTGTATTATTCAAGAAAAAATCACTATCTTTGTACTGGATTACGGCAATTATGCCTAATAACACTCATTTTTTACATATTTAATACAAACGATTATGGGAAAAAAGAAAGGCGGAAAGAAGATGAACAAGAAGCAAGTGGGCGAAGCCCTGCAACGCTTCTTTCAGGAGAATCCGAACGACACGTTCAGCTTCAAGTATATATTCAAGTCGCTTAAGCTGGACACTCATCCATTGAAAATGCTTGCCATCGACATTATGGAGGAGATGGCATGGGATGACTTCCTCACCAAGGTGAGCGAGTCGTCATACAAGCTCAACACCAAGACCCAAATGCAGGAGGGTACGTTCCGTCGCAAGTCCAACGGCAAGAACAGCTTTATTCCTGACGACGGCAGCCAGCCCGTGTTTGTCGCCGAGCGCAACTCTATGTCAGCCCTTGACGGCGACAAGGTGCAGGTGGCTTATATGGCACGCCGCGAGAAGCACATCAAGGAGGCAATGGTGACTGCCATCCTCAAGAGAGCGCGCGAGACCTTCGTGGGCAAGCTGAGGGTGGATAAGGAGCTTGCGGTGCTTGTCACTGCCGAGAATATCTTCGTACACGACATCATCATCCCCAAGAAGAAACTGAAGGGAGGAAAGACGGGCGACAAGGCTGTGGTAAAAATCACCCAATGGCCTGACGCCGAGCACAAGAACCTCACCGGTGAGGTAATCGACATATTGGGAGAACAGGGCGACAACGACGTGGAGATGAACGCCATACTCGCACAATACGGTCTGCCGTATAAGTATCCTAAGAATGTGGAAGATGCCGCCAACAAGATTCCTGCTGAGATAACCGAGGCTGACATTGCCGAGCGCGAGGACTTCAGGGATGTATATACCTGCACCATCGACCCGAAGGACGCCAAGGACTTCGACGATGCCCTGTCAATACGTCGTCTCGACAACGGACTGTGGGAAGTGGGAGTGCATATTGCCGATGTGAGCCATTATGTCAAGGAAGGATCTGTTATCGACAAGGAGGCCATGAAGCGCGCCACGAGTATCTATCTCGTTGACCGCACCATCCCTATGCTTCCCGAGCGACTCTGCAATTTCATCTGCTCGCTGCGTCCGAATGAGGAGAAACTGGCATACAGTGTGATATTCGAACTCGACGAGGAGGCTAATATAAAAAGGTGGCACCTTGCACATACTGTCATCAAGAGCGATCACCGCTTTGCCTACGAGGAGGTGCAGGCTGTGCTTGAGGGGAAAGACTCAGCCCCCCTAACCCCCGAGGGGGGATCTTGCAGCGAGGAGGAGAAGGGTTTTCTTAGGCAGTTGGATAAGTTGGCGAAGAAGCTGCGCGAGGCAAGATTCAAGAATGGGGCTGTTAAGTTTGACAGGGAGGAACTGCATTTCGACATCGACGAGAAGGGGAAGCCCATACGATGCTATTTCAAGGTGTCGAAGGATGCTAACAAGCTCATCGAGGAGTTTATGCTGCTCGCCAACCGCACCGTGGCTGAGAGTATCGGCAAGGTTAAGAAGGGCGCAAAGCCTAAGACCCTACCCTATCGTATCCACGACCAACCCGACCCGCAGAAACTCGAGACCCTCCGCGGCTTTGTGGTGAAGTTCGGATATAAGATGAAGACAGCTGGCACAAAGGGTGCCATATCCAAGAGCCTCAACACTCTCATGGACGAGTGTCAGGGCAAGAAGGAGCAGAAACTCATCGAGACTGTCGCCCTCCGCGCCATGATGAAGGCAAAATACAGTGTACACAACATCGGTCACTACGGTCTTGCCTTCGACTACTACACCCACTTCACCTCGCCCATCCGTCGCTATCCCGACACGATGGTGCATCGCCTTCTGACCAAATATCAGAATGGAGGCCGTTCTGCCAACAAGGACCATTACGAGGAGTTGTGCGAGCACTGCAGCGACCAGGAGCTGATAGCACAGAACGCTGAGCGCGACTCCATTAAATATAAGATGGTGGAGTTTATGGGTGAGTTTGTAGGTGAGGAGTTTGACGCCCACATCAGCGGCATACAGAGCTACGGCATATACTGCGAGATTGATGAGAACCACTGTGAGGGAATGGTGCAGATGCGCGACCTCGACGACGACTACTACGACTTCGACGAGAAGAACTACTGTCTTGTTGGTCGCCGCCATCATCACAAATACCAGCTTGGCGACCCAATTCGCATCAAGGTGGCGAGAGCCAACGTGGAAAAGCGCCAGCTTGACTTCGTACTGGCAGACAAATGATAAGATACACAAGAAAAGAAGAACTATGGAACACATGGTCCCACGCTGCCGGAATCTTGCTTGGCATAGGCGTGGGCATCCTGTTCCTTGTCATCTGCTATCGCGGTGACAACTCATGGGCGCGTGCCGGGGTGATACTTTATCTCTTCGGCATGCTCGGCTCTTATGCAGCCTCCACGGCATACCATGCCACCCCGCGTCGCAGCAAGTGGAAGGAACGACTGCGCAAATGGGACCATGCCGCTATCTATTGGCATATAGCCGGCTCTTACTCCCCGCTCACCCTCGTGGCCCTGCGCCAGCAAGGCTATTGGGGCTGGAGTCTCTTCATCTTCGTATGGTTGTGTGCAATAGCAGGCACTATTGTCAGTTTCCGCCATCTCAAGGAGCATAGCAACGTAGAGACCTTTTGTTTTGTGGGCATGGGCTTGTCGGTGCTTGTAGCCTTCAAGCCCCTTCTCGACAGTGTGAGCACTGCCGCAGTGTCGTGGATAATAGCCGAGGGAGTGGCATACATCACCGGTGCCGTCTTCTACAGCCTCAACAAGAAGCGCTACATGCACTCTGTCTTCCATTTCTTTGTCCTCCTCGGCAGCATCTGCCACATCATCGCCGTATGGGACGTGCTGATGGAGTATGCGAAATAGTCACTATGAGGGATTATGTCTGCTACCCTCTGCCTGTGACGAGATATTAATTCAGCAGATCCTAAGTATTATTATGAGAATTAACTACGCCACACTGATTGTCTCTTTTGTCTTTGTTTATGCAACAAATACATTTGCACATACAGGAATGTATCATGATTTCCTTAATCCCAAAGAAGAACACCGCTCATGGATAATATGGCAGTGGATGGACGGCTTGGTAAACAAGGAAGCCATAACAAAAGATTTGGAAGCATTTAAGGAAGCCGGACTGTCTGGCGTTCAGAATTTCCAAATAGGAGGCGACCAGCAGATACGGGTGGGAGATCCCACTTGCGCTATTGGCAGTGAGAAATGGAAACAGATGATGAGATGGGCAATGGACGAGTGTGAACGGTTGGGCTTGTCATTCGGCACACATAATTGTCCTGGATGGTCGTCAAGTGCATATACAGATGTCACACCTGAATATTCCATGCAGAAAGTGGTTGTTTCTGAGACAGCTATCACTGCCGGAAAGAAGACCATTTGCATACCTCGTGCGGAGGTTGATGCGAAGTATAATTTCTATAGGGATATATGCATTCTCGCAGTAGCGAACGATAGCATTGTCAGCAAGCAGGATATTATTGACATTACATCATATCTGCCGGAAATGAATAAAGGCAGATGGGCTGACACGCTCGTGGTGCCAAGAAAAATGTTGAAAGCTTTGCCAAGAGATATTAGAAATAGAATCACAGAAGGTTCGTGGTCGTTGATGCGTTTTGGACACACCACAAACGGGAAAACCAATGAGGCTCAGGCTGCGGCATCTGGCAGAGGACTTGAATGTGACAAACTAAGCAAGAAAGCTGTGAAAAGGTTTTGGGACGGATACCCAATGATACTGATAAATCTTGCAGGTCATCACGCAGGAAAGACTTTCTGCCGGTTGGAGATAGACAGTTACGAGGCAGGAGGGCAGGATTGGAGCGAGGTGTTGCCATACGAGTTTATGCAACGTAAGGGTTATGATGTAAGGCTTTGGCTACCATGTATCGTGGGGAATAGGATTATTGAGAGCCATGAAGCAAGCAAACGGTTCAAGGACGATTTTGTTGATGTGCTCACATCCCTTTTCGCCGAAAACTATTACGGCTACATGGAACAGCTGGCCGAACAGAGTGCTCCAGGAATGCGGTTGCTGATAGAGCCATACGGCACTGGAGGCCAAAAACCATTCAGAGTGCTTGACATATACAAGATATTGAAGCAGACACCTCATTCACTGGTAGCCACGGAATTTTGGGTAAAACCTAATTGGGGATGGAGGGATATGCAAGGACACGAGAAGGTGATGCGCAAACTCCAGAAGCCTCTTCTCATAGCAGAAGCATTTACCTGTTGGCCATTGTTTGCTTGGCAAGACTGCCCTCAGTCTCTAAAACCTATATGTGACCGTGCCTTCTGCACAGGAGTAAACAAGATGATGCTCCACGCAGGAGCTTGCAATCCGTGGAAGAATGTTGAGCCTGGTATGTCGTTCGGTATCTGGGGAACGCAGTTTGTGCCTACCCAGACATGGTGGAAAGCTGGTGGCGCCAAAGCTCTTTTCGACTATATGGCACGCTGCCAGTCGCTCTTGCAGAGAGGATTGCCAGCCCAACAACAACTGCCCTCCATGAATGTCATGAAAACTTATAGGCGTATTGACGGCGATACTGATATAATATTCATTTGCAATCCCACTGAGACACAGGTTGCGGAAACGATAGATATTAAGAGCCTTGCCAAAGGACGTCGTGCAGAAGTATGGAATCCTTACAATCTTGAGGTCAGCATTCTTTCAGAGTCTGACTCCCTGTTGAAAATAGAAGGCTTGGGGTCGAGATTCCTGATTCTTTCAAACAAAGAGAGAGCTACAGAGGTGAACGACTCCCTCTCTGCACTACTTACAGACAATGCTGGAAAAGAAACAATAATGCACCTTGAAGATGAATGGGATATTACATTCCCAAACACCGCCCGATTGGAGAATCACCAACTGTTTGAATGGACTAAGTCGGATAATGATGACATAAGGTATTTCTCCGGAACGGCCACCTATAAACGTCGCTTTACGCTCTCACACAAGCAATTTAAGCAACAAAGTGTCATTCTTGACCTTGGCGACATAAAAAACATGGCAACCGTAAGAGTTAACGGAAAACAATTCCCCGTAATGTGGAAAGCCCCTTTCCTACTTGACATAAAGTCGGCAATTAAAGAGGGCGACAATACCATAGAGGTGGACGTGACAAATATGTGGCCCAACAGGATGATAGGCGACGAGCAGGAACCTGATGACATAGAATGGTCGGAACCTTTGGTATATGACTATGCCCCGGGCAAACCTATGGCAGGCAGGTATATGAACGCCATTCCCGAATGGTTGCGCAAAGGTACAGTCCGACCGTCAAAAAACAGGAAGACTGTGGGATGCTTCAAATTCTTTACCAAAGACTCTCCATTGTTGCCTTCCGGACTTATTGGTCCTGTTGTGATAAGATAACATACTCAAGTTTCGTATGTCTATGACATGCTGTCAGTAAACAAGTTGACAAGTTGTTTTTTACTATGGAATCTGCCTTTAGCTTGGATTATTGTTGCGGTTGACCTCATTGCTGTATCCTTTAAAGCCTTAGGTTTGTTTTCAAACAAACAGTATGACCCCAAGGCTGATATGAGATTCATTATGAAGTTGCCTACAGAGCGGTGTCTTTCTGCAAACAGCTTGCCATAGAGGCATTTGAATCTATGAGTTATTTCTATTATAATTTCTATATAAACCCGTCTTGAATTTGCAAGTATAGAGTATCTTGTTTACATTCCGCAGTGCAGAATATAAAACATGCACCCTACCCTTTTAAATTCCACTCGACAATTTTTATAACTTCACTTCCTTTGTCCATATACCTTTATTACTACGTCATCGTGGAGACGCTTACTGTTAATTCAGCTAAAACACGCTCAAAACCATTCAAAAACGATATAAAAAAACATGTTTCGAGCGACTACATACTATATTTTATTACTCAACTTTTGCAAATGTTTTTGAACCACAGAGTTTAAGAGATATAGAGTTTTTATACTAAAGAAAGAGGGTGAATGCCAAAGCATTAAAGCTCATAGAGAGCTGCGCATTATGTTTGCCGCATGGAAACTCTGTGTCCTCCACAAGTTTTTTCTTCGTAAAATAGAAGAAATACAACAAAAATGTTGCATTATTCATTATTATTGTGTAATTTTGCACCATAAATAATACGAATATGGAAGTTAAGAAGTTCTATCGGTTAAAATGCCTTCATGGAGGACATCCGCAGCTTAGAGTTCGACACCGATGGACTGTTGGACGAAATAATGAAGTAAACGTATGAATGAATTAGTCGTAATTACCCCGGAACCTACACAAGAATATGTGAGTCTCGTCTCACATATTGCTAATCTTTGGGAAGATGCTCGCAACAATGCCATTACAGCTGTTAACGAGTCATTGCTGATGGCAAGTTGGGAAACAGGTCAATATATAGTAGAATTTGAGCAAGAAGGTAATGCCAAGGCGCGATATGGCGAACGACTCCTTGTGAACCTTTCCAAGGACTTAACAAGACTGAGGGGACGTGGTTTCAGTCGTTCCAACCTCACATATATGCGTAAGTTCTATCTTGCATTCCCAAAATGTGAGACGATTTCTCACAAATTGACATGGAGTCATTATTTCGAACTTCTCAAATGTGATGATTCTCTCGAAATGCAGTTCTACATGGTGCAAGCCATCAATGAAGGATGGAAGGTAAAAGAACTGAAAAGACAAATCAACAGTTCCCTCTTTCAGCGTCTTGCATTGAGCACAGACAAAGAAGGTGTTCTGGCGATGTCAAAGCAAGGACATGTTGTGCAACAGCCATCAGACATAATCAAAGATCCTTATGTCTTGGAATTTACGGGACTCCCACAGAGGAAGCGATATAAGGAAAGTGAATTGGAAACGGCATTGAAAGCAAATATGGAACAATTCCTTCTGGAACTTGGCAGAGGATTCGCTTTTATAGGTCGTCAATACGATATTCCTATCGGTAGTCGTCGTTTCAAGGTGGATTTAGTGTTCTATCATGCCATCTTGAAATGTTATGTCCTGATAGATTTGAAACGAGCAGAGATAAAGCATGGCGACATTGGACAAATGAACATGTATCTGAATTACTTCAAGACAGAGATATGCCAGCCTGACGATAATCCTCCTATCGGTATTGTCCTTGGCGCAAAGAAAGACGAACTGTTGATGGAGTATGCCATGGATGGTATCAGCAATCAGCTATTTGCTGCACGCTACCAGTTATACCTGCCAAACAAAGAAGAACTTCAGGCGCAGCTCAATTACATCATTGACAATCAGTAACCCTATGACACAACGATACGATACATATAAGGA